>JAZSKG010000287.1:0-1606 GCA_045534735.1 Candidatus Stercoripulliclostridium sp. | reverse complement strand
ACCGCTTGGCCTCCGACTTTTTATTGCATAGAATAAAGCCATATCTCTTGCTTGATTCCTTATTTGTGTGCGATCGCCTTCAAACACGTGTTTAAACACGTCTGTTTTATCAAAATCAGTAATCGCTATGTAAACTAGACCAACTGGCTTATACAAACTACCACCACTTGGTCCAGCAATTCCAGTGGTTGAGATGCCTATTTGAACGTTATCATTTAATAACCCAGTCGCCATCTCAATTGCCGTTTGCTCGCTTACTGCGCCAAAGTCCCCTATCGTTTCATCTGCGACGCCCAAATATCGCATTTTAGCATCATTGCTATATGAAACGGCTCCACCATAATACACGTTAGAACAACCCGGTACGTCAACAATAGATGATGCAATATTGCCTCCGGTTAGACTTTCTGCAGTTGCAAGCATAAGTCCCTTTTCAGATAATAAGTCTACTAAAACGGTTGCAAGGCTTTTTGCTCCGTCACCATAGGATATATCTTCAAACGTTATATCTAATTCGTAGAAATCCTCTTCGCTTATGTTAGCAAAGGACAAAATATACTCTGCACCATTATTACAATGCAACTGGAAGTCTTCTAAGTGAGGATGCCACTTAAACATGCGATTTGATATTTCATCTTCTGTTGAGCAAACGCGTATTATTTTGTTCATGTTTAGTCCTCGTTGTTTATAGTTTCACCTATGAGATTAAATCCCGTCTTTGTTATTTTTACCTTATATATTTCTCCAACGTCTAAAGGGAAATCAGAGGAAAAATATACTTTAGTATCAATATCGGGAGCATTGTATTCGGGTCTACCATAGAATTTTCCCTTGTTATAATCAATGCCTTCGTATAAAACTTCAATCACCTTTCCCAAATATTTTTGATGACGTTTTTCAATAACTGAACTTTGCATTTTTGAAAGTTCTTTTTCCCTCGCCTTTTTAACTCTATATGGAACCTGATTTTTCATAGAATATGCGACTGTGCCCTTTTCTCTTGAATAAGCAAAGAAACCAGCATAGTCTATGAGTTCCCTAGAAATCAAATCTTTTATTTCTTCATAATCTTCTTCCGTTTCTCCGGGGAAGCCAACTATGAACGTTGAACGAATAGCAATATCCGGGCACTTTTCTTTTAGTTTTCTTAACAATTCATAGGCCTCTTCTTTTGTGTTCCTACGATGCATAGATTTTAATATCTTGTTGGATATATGTTGAAGCGGGATATCTATGTATTTGGCTATTTTTTCTTCACTTGCTATTAAATCAATTAACTCGTCGTCAACAAGTTCAGGGTAGGCATATAAGATGCGAATTTTATAGAAGTCAAGTTTTACCAACTCTCTTAATAGTTCTTTTAGTTTATATTCGCCATATAAATCTTTTCCATACCTAGTTGTGTCTTGCGCTACCAAAATAAGTTCTTTTACCCCGTTATCAGCAAGTTCCTTGGCTTCCTCTAGTAAATCTTCTATTGGATACGAACGATATCTACCCCTAATATAAGGAATAGTGCAATAAGTACAGAAATTATCACAACCATCTGCAATTTTTAAATAAGCATAATGAGCGGGAGTGGTTTGAACGCGTCCCTTCAGATGAG
>JAZSKG010000040.1:0-4026 GCA_045534735.1 Candidatus Stercoripulliclostridium sp. | reverse complement strand
ATGCTTACCTCTAAAATTCTAAGCGAGTATTTGGGTATGCCGTATGAAAATATTCTTAATAAACTTACCTCTAAGCGCTCCGAGGTCGTACTCAAAAAGGGTGTGGATAAAGAAACCATGCTAAAAATAGTGGGTAGTGGTGCTAGTGGGGTATACGTATCGCAAACGGTGGAGAGGGTTTATCCTTACGGAGACTTTCTCACGCAAGTTATGGGCTTTACGAACGTTGATGCAGTAGGTCAAACGGGAATAGAAAGATATTACGACAAATATCTTACAGGGCAAAACGGATACGCCTATACTCCCTCCGATCTCGTAGGAAGAAAACTCAAAAAGGGAGAAACCTACTACGTAGAGGGAATAAAAGGGGCTTCGGTGCGTTTAAGCATAGAAAAGGAAATACAGGAAGCCGTAGAAAACGCCGTTGAAAACTGCGCCTTTAATACCTCTGCCAAAATGGTTAGCGCCATAGTTATGGATACCGGGAGTGGCGCCATAAAGGGAATGGCTATTACCCCGTCGTTTGACCTAAACGAGGTGCCTCGCGACGACGTAGGGAAACTTATGGCACTCTCTAGGATAAACCTTGTGAGCGACGTGTTTGAGCCGGGCTCCACCTTTAAAATGGTGACGGCAGCCCTTGGGTTGGACTCCGGGAAAATTACCACCTCCTATCGCTCCTATTGTAACGGCGCAATGGTAGTAGACGGCGACAGAATTAAATGCTGGCGCACAAAAGGTCACGGCTCACAGTCTTTTACCGAGGGGGTTGCAAGCAGTTGTAACTGTCTTTTTATGAATATTGCACTCACTCTCGGCGTAGATTCTTTTTATGAGGGAGTGGAAAAGTTCGGCCTTACGCGTAAGACTGGCATAGATATGCTGGGCGAGGCAAGTGGACTTACCATAAAGCAAGAAAAGGTCAAAAACGTAGATCTTGCACGCATAGGCTTCGGTCAAGCCATTGCCGTTACGCCTATGGAACTTATAGTTGCTTGTAACGCAGTAATAAACGGTGGAAAACTGGTCACTCCCTACCTTGTGGAAGAGATAAAAAGCGCGAGTGGAGATACTCTGTATCTCGGTGGTAAGGAGCCTAAAGAGGGGATAATAAAGGAAAGCACCTCTAAGACTATGCGTGAAACGCTGGAACAAGTAGTACTTGTGGGCTCGGGTAAAGGCGCGCAAGTGGAGGGTATTCGCGTAGGTGGAAAGACGGGTACTGCACAAAAATATGAAAACGGAAGCATTGCTCGTGGCAAATACGTATCCACCTTCGTGGGCTTTGCGCCTGTGGAAAACCCAAAATATATATCACTTATTGTAGTTGACGAGCCCGTTGGGGCATATTACGGCGGTTTGGTTGCCGCACCTTACGTAGGACAAATATTTAAGAATATTTTCTAAAGGAGCGGTTATGAAACTTAGTGAACTACTGGTGGGCGTGCCTACTAAAAACTTGATAAATTATGATGAAAACTTGGAAATCAACTCCCTTACTGCAAGTTCCGTGGATTGTACGGAAGGTAGTTTATTTTTTGCAATAAGGGGGTACTCTCACGACGGCAGTAACTATATTTACGACGCAAAGAGAAAGGGCGCCGTCGCGGTTGTTACCGAGTGCGCGCTCAAAAGTGATATGGTGGAAATTTTAGTAGAAGACGTTCGTGAAGTTATGGCGCTTATTTCTGCCAATTTTAATTACAATGCACATAAGGATCTAAAGATTATTGGTATAACGGGTACCAACGGAAAGACGACCGTTACCAAAATGATAGGGGAAGTACTTAAAACCAGTGGTAAACAAGTTGCAACCATAGGTACGCTGGGTGTATTCATAAACGGCGTCAAAAGTCACTCAACTTTGACCACTCCCGACCCCATAGAACTCCACCGAATATTTCAAATTGCAAAACTTGCAGGCGTAGAGTACGTCGTTATGGAAGTTAGCGCCCACGCGCTTGAGTTAAGAAAACTTAAGGGCATCCATTTTGAGGTGGTGGCATTTACCAATTTTACCCAAGATCATCTAGACTTTTTTGGTAGTATGGAGGAGTATAAAAAGGCTAAAAAGCGTCTCTTTTCCAAGGATTTTGCCACTTTTATGGTCATTAACGCAGACGATCCCGTGGGGCTGGAAATCATTAAAGAAAGGCAACTTCCCTTTGCAACCTACGGCTTAAATAACCCGAGCGACGTCTTCGCCATAGACTACGATACCACCAAAGGCACTCGTGCAGTTATTAACTGCTTTGACGACGTCTTTGAACTTTATACCCCATTTAGTGGAGATTTTAACCTTTACAACACCCTTACTGCCGTTACCATTTTAAGGCTACTTTCCGTCAAGACGGAGTACATTTTGAAGGCGTATTTTAGAATGGAAGAGGTAGAGGGGCGCTTTAATATTTTAGGAAACAGAAAAAGGGTAATAATAGATTTTGCACATACACCCGACGGCCTTAGGAATCTTCTAACAAGTGCGAGGAAGTTGACGACGGGGCGACTTATACTTGTTTTTGGTTGCGGAGGCAACCGTGACGACAGTAAAAGGAGCATAATGGGGCGCATTGCAGGGGAACTTGCCGACTTTACCGTTATCACGAGCGATAACCCAAGAGACGAAGATCCACTTACCATAATTTCCCAAATAGAAAGTGGTCACGAGAAGGTTAGCCACGACTACATTTCCATCATAGATAGGTCGCACGCCATAAACTACGCAGTAACGACTGCGCGCGAGGGCGACGTCGTGGTGGTTGCAGGTAAGGGGGCAGAAGAAAGCATAGAAGAAAAGGGTGTCAAAAGACCATACTCTGACAAAAGCGAAGTATTAGAGGTATTTAGGCGGTGGAATTATGACTGATTTTAGACTTATTGCTCTTTCCTTTCTTTCTGCGTTCATAATAGGTATGCTACTTGCGCCATTGGTTTTAATGGTTGCAAGAAAGTTAAAGGCAGGGCAATCTATACTCAAGTACGTAGAGCAACACGATCAAAAAGCAGGAACTCCCACCTTTGGTGGGTTGATATTTTTACCGGCAGTCGTAATAGTCGTTGGCATCTTTGGTGGCTTCAAGCACGTTCTTGCAAGAACGGCAACCGTCGTGTTCGTCGCCTATGGGCTCATAGGCTTTCTTGACGATTTCATTAAGGTTAAAACCAAAAATAACCAAGGGCTTAAGGCATACCAAAAGATAGTATTCCAAGTGGGTGTTGCCCTTGTAACGGCGTTTTTCGCCTATGGTAGCCCCTATATCGGCTCTAAAATAGCCCTTAACTTTTCCCTCCCCGACTGGGACATGGGCTATCTTTATATTCCCTTTGCCGTCGTTACCTTTCTAGCCCTCTCTAACGGGGTTAATCTTACCGACGGACTGGACGGACTTGCGGGAACAACTACCTTAATATACTCGCTTACCTTTACCGTCATTATGATTTTAGAGTACGTGAGTGCCGTAGAGTACGGAAAAACGCAGTATGCCTTAGAGTTAAAACATTTAATCATACTATCCGTTGCAGTCATAGGTGGCGTTACCTCGTTCTTGTGGTTTAATAACCACAAAGCAAGCATATTTATGGGCGACACGGGTTCTCTTGCGTTAGGTGGGTTTTGTGCCGTACAGGCACTATTTATAAAAAATCCATTGGTAAGCATCTTAATAGGCATAATGATGGTCGTCAGTTGCATATCAGTTATAGTACAAGTGATAAGTTTTAAACTGCGTGGCAAAAGGGTGTTCCTTATGGCGCCTTTTCATCACCATTTGGAGTTAAAGGGGATAAACGAAAGCAAAATCGTAGGCTACTACGCGATCATAACCCTTGTCGCAGGGGTTACAGCACTAATAATTATCTAGGAGGACAGTATGAAGACGGCACTGGTAATGGGCATACAAGCAAGTGGCATTTCTGCACGCAACCTTCTACTAAAGATGGGCTATGAAGTCAGACTAAGTCGGAGGCCAAGCGGTCTTAGGAAGACAACTGGGGCTATCAACTCCTTGGCTCACAGAACGACATGGC
>JAZSKG010000044.1:0-3763 GCA_045534735.1 Candidatus Stercoripulliclostridium sp. | reverse complement strand
ATATACCGGAACGGAAAACAAGTTTTACACTATAGAAAAATATAATTGAGGTGAAGTATAATGGCATATCAAATCAAAAGATATTGTGACAAATGTGGCAAAGAAGTTGGTCTTGAAGCATTGTTTTGCCCATTTTGTGGCACTAAAATAGAAGATGAAATACCAACCACCGAAACAGCTTCCGACAATGAAAAAAAGACCGAAAAAGTAATTGAAAATAAGGCTGAAAATACTCCTATTCCACAAGAAACCCAAAAAAACTCTCCACCAAAAGTAGAGTCTAAACCACAAAGCACACCAGGTGGTGTAACACAACACTATGTTGAAATCACTTCAAAACCAGAGTATACTACCACACAACGAAACGACTCTACTACAACGACAAATGCGCAAAAGGATGATAAGGAATTACTTAAAACCCTTTGTCGAAGAATAAAAATAGATGGTAGAATATGGGGTGTAATTGGTTGCTTGCAAATGGGAGCAGCATTATCGTTTTCATTCTTTGGCATAGATTGGGTACTAATTGTTGTTGGCGTTTTCAATTTGCTCCTTGGTATATACGACTATAACCTTGGTAAAAAATGGGAAAAACAACCCAAAGATATCGTTAAAACCGTCAAGCCTTTAGCCGTGCCAATAATCGTTCTTGTATATAACGTATTGATTGGTGGTATAGTAGGTATCGCAGGTTCAATTTATTATTTGGTTGCTATAAGAAATTGGGTTATTGAAAACGAATCCTATTTTATGCAATTTGAGTCTAAAAACTAAGCAACAACCTCACTACTACTAACAAAGCACTCCAAATGGAGTGCTTTTATTTTACCATTTATTTTTGTGGTGTTTGTTTACATTGGAAAGAATGTTGTAGTATAATGTTTTTAAGGATGGATTTTATTATGGATGAAAAAGTAATGCACGAAGAGTATGCAAAATATGGTTTAAGGTATTATACCCCTAACGAGGAGTTGTGGAATGCAATAACACATGGCATAGGTGCTCCTATTGCTCTTGGTTTTATGATTTATCTGCTTGTTATTGCAAGTTCGGTTAAAGAAATTTTTGCTGCCCTTCTTCTTTGTATTCCGGCAATGCAGGTATACATTGGCTCGGGAGTTTATCACGCACTTAAGGATTTTAAGAAAAAGAGTCTTGCTCGCAGAATAGACCACGCAAACATTGCATTTCTGGTTACTGCTTGTGGCGTTCCATTTGCCCTTCTTTTTAGCAACAATATTATTAATTATATTGCCGTTGGTATATGCTTTGCGCTTGCAATTACCAATGCTTGCCTTTGTGTTTACGACCTTATACGTTTTAAGGTATTCGGTGTTGTGGTTGATGCAGTAATTGGTGGCTTGCTTGCTATACTTTACGGAATTAATTTTCATTCCCCAAACGCTACCCTTGAAGTTAATCTTCTATTTATAATAGGATTTGGATTCTGTGTTGCGGGACTGATTCTTTATATTATTAAAAAGAAATATATTCATACGGTTTTCCACATGGCGACTCTTATCGGCCCAGTGCTTATGATGATAGGAACCATTTTCCTATTTAACGTAGCATAGTAAGATATTGATTATTATATTACTAATTTAAAAAAGGCTCTCCATTCGGAGAGCCTTTTACTTTTTTTAGATTAGATTATTTGAGTTCTTCAACTATGCGCTTTGCTTCTTCCCAGCCTGCATCAGATAAAGGCATGAAGGGTTTTCTGCAGTTGCCCATGGGAATTCCTTGTAGGGTGAGGATCGCCTTTTCCATTGCAAATACGCCGTAAGGTATCATTCTATCTATTATGCGATTTGCTTTGGTTTGATATTCTTGTGCACTCTTGAGGTCTCCCTTATTGAACGCGTTGTAGATATCAAGGATGAGTGAACCCATAAAGTTATAAGTAGAACCAATACCACCGTCTGCGCCCATGGAAAGACCACCAATGAGCATTTCATCAAAGCCGTTGTAAACAACTAGAGGCTTGCTTAGGTGTTTAAAGCGTTCAAGATCAAATAGGTTTGCGCTGGTGTGCTTTACGCCAATAAGTTTGGGATTATCTATCATTTCTTCTACGAGTTCTAACATTCCACCAAAGCCGTTTGCGCCGGGGAAGTTGTAGATAATCATGGGAAGTTCGGTTGCATTCAAAATATCTTTATAGTAACCCTTAATTGCTTCACTGCTGAATGAGAAATAGAAAGGTACAACTGCAGAAACTGCATCATAGCCGTATTCTTCTGCTTTCTTAGCCATTCTGCAAGCAGAATCGGTAGAAATGGTGCCAACGTGAGCGATAAGGATAGTACTACCTGCGTGTACTTCGGAAACGAACTTAAGAATGGAAATTCTTTCTTCCTCGCTCATCATAACGGATTCACCGGTTGAGCCACAAACGTACATACCGGTTAGTCCTACTTCTATATTGCGTTCAACGAGAAGCTTTAGGGAATCAAAGTTGATTGAGCCATCTTCGTTGAAAGGGGTTAATAGTGCTGCATAGATGCCTTTGAAGTCTTTCATATCTTTTCTCCAATGTTTGATAATCGTAGTATACCCCCTTGACTTTTATAAGTCAAGTTTTTGTTTAAGGTTAAATAGAACTTTCTTAAATATAAAGTAAATATAAGTTACTTAGAAAGGTCTTGGTATTGACAAGAATGCTAATTTTATATATAATTTTTTCATAAAGTAAAGGAGTAGGGCAATGACTGAAATTTCAAATGAAGTTCAAGTGGAAACTCTTGTGGAGGATGCAGAAAAGATAGTGCTTCCTAAAGAGAAGCAAGTTAAGAATAAGGAGCTGATAATTTTCCTGTTCGCAGCATTCTTCTATACCATGATTACCGGTATGGTTGGATCATATCGTCAAGAGTATCTTACCACCTTTGTAGGTGCAGGCTTACTTACCGAGGACCATATTTCGCTAATCAACTCAATCGTTAGCATAGTGGGATATTTCGTATCCTTTGGTATGGCTCTTGTAATAGATAGAAGCCGTTCTAAAATTGGCAAGTTTAGGCCACTAATTTTAATAGTTTCAGTACCTCTTGCCGTGGTTACCTCACTTTCCTTCTATCTCCCGGGATTCCTTTCAGATAGTGCAACCAAGATAATGGTTTACTTCTGTATCTTGTTCATAATCTATGGTGGACTCACCAATGTAGGCAACTCGGTTAACATGGTTGCAATGGTTATGTCAACCGATGATAAGGAAAGAAACTCCATAATGAGTTGGAGAAGTATAGTAAGCGCAGTAGGCAACTCTGCACCACTTGTTGTAGTGCTTGTTGTAGGTATGCTCCGTAAGCCCGGCATCATCAAAAACGACGAAATAATGTACCTTGTTAGTGCAATTATTTGTTCGGTAGTAGGAATGATAACCATGCTACTTGGCGCAAGATTTATTAAAGAGCGCACCACTTACGACAAGAAGCCCGAAAACCCCTTAAAAAACATCAAGTCCATAATCACCAACAAGCATGCGCTACTTGTAATCCTAAGCGAGTTTTTGAAGGCATTCAGAGGCCTTGCAAGCTATATGATGCCCTTCCTTGCAATCATCTACTTTGGCAAGAGTGGACAAACCTTATTCTTTGGTATATGCACGGGCGTAGGCACTTTCGTAGGAATGTTCATAATTAAGGCGCTAATGAAGAAATTTAGCGAGCGCACCCTTTATATTGCATCAGGCATATACTCCGTATGCATCAACGGTCTTGCCTTCTTGGTAGGTTATTTTGCATTCAGTAATCCTGACAAT
>JAZSKG010000151.1:0-8955 GCA_045534735.1 Candidatus Stercoripulliclostridium sp. | reverse complement strand
GACTTTCTCCACGTCAAGAAGACACTCTACCAACTGAGTTAATCGTCCAAGTTCCTATCTATAATAGCAAAACTTGTCCTTTTTGTAAAGTGTTTTTTTAACATAAAATAACACGCTTTTAAGGCGTGTTATTTTGTTAATTCTGTAATTCTTATAGCAAGTGGTTTTGATATGATTGTTGCGGAATTTTTAGACAGCCCACTATTTTTAAAAGAGAATTTGGACATATAAAAAATGCACCCTGTTCGGGTGCATTTATATTTGTTGGTTTTAGATAATTTCTAATATTCTTAGTATGCCGGGAATTATGAGGGCAAGTGAACTAATGATGGTGGTAATTAGTATGATGGCTTTTCTTATTCTAATCTTTCTTTTCATTATTCTTTACCTCCCTTTTGTTTCTCTATTAAGTCCGGTGCCTTGAATTTATCATAAGCAAAGAATGCTACTAGTCCGAAGAGTAGGAATACAGAGCCCATTACTACCATCGTAATGCCACCTGATGGATCTACTGCAAACATTGAAAGTGCTACTATTACGCAAACCCAGAATGCCATGTGGTATAGTACCTTTGCAAGTGTGAGCCATCTTCTCTTTGGTAGAATATCTTTAACTTGACGTACTTCTTCATCAACTCTTTCTTCAAGTTTTGCAAGACCGATATTTCTATCAACAAGCGTATCTTGGTAACTTCCCTTTCTCTTGAGTTCTCTTTGGAGTTCAAGATCCTTTTCATATTCCGTTGCTTCGGGATATGCATCCGGGAATGCCTTGAGGGCTTCTAGTTTTTCTATGTAAGTCTCAAGTGATTTCTTTTGTAGAAGAGTATCTGCCTCCATCTTGTGACGAGCAAGCAAAATATCAAGGGCTTGGTCTTCTATCTTATATACAACCTCTCTTGGCACATTTACGCTCTTAATAACAAAATCGGTAAGAACTATGCCATACTCCAAGAATTTTTCTTCAAATCTTCCCTTAATGAAATCTTGCACTTGGGGAGTGGTGGAGGTTAAGGTATAGAAGCCGGCGTTATTTTCATCAATGTATTGGTGAAGATAGGTCTTATAGTTGCCACAAATGAGGTCGGTAAATGTGTTGTATATCTTTTCCACACCAAGTTGAGCAACGTTAACGTTCATCTTTTCTAGGAACTTAAGAGTGTTTTCTATTTGGAAGGATACCTTGAAGTGAGATTTTAAAGAGGTAGGTACTTCCAATTCACGGTCAACGTAGAATACTTCATCTCCATCAACGGTTGCATAGTTAAAGGTCATTTGAACCTTATCGTTGTAACTCTTTTGTATAACGTATCTAAAGTTATCTCCTACTTGTCCTACAAAAGAATCATAGAATCCTAAACCATTGCGATCTATTACGTTAGCAACGCCCTTAAGATAGTTGCGCTTTTGCTTATCCTTGTACATATCTTGACTACCAGCCAAAAGTCTGGAATAAAGATACTCGGTCGCAAGTTCTTCGGTGTAAAATTCTTTGTCTAAATATGTAAAGTAACGATAGTCTTCTTTGATGGCAAGCATCAAAAACTCTGCTCTATTTTCCTCTTCAATAGAGTTAAGAAGTCTAGGTCTTTGCTCTATTGCACCTAGGAAGGCATCCCTTTGTTTAGGATTTTCCAGGTTGAGTTTATTAGAATTCCACTTTTCGTTTACTAATTTTTTAGACACTTTACTTGTTCTTCTAAACTTAGTAATCATTTGTCCTCCTATACTAAGACCTAAAATTCAAGGCCTTAATGTATTTATATTACCACACCTTAACAATAACTTCAATATACATTTTTAAAGAATGTTAAGTTTCGCCCTATTTTTGCCATTTTTCTATAGCAATTCTTCAAATGAGTCAATAATATGGTCGGCAATGGCATTTATTTCCTCTCTTTCATGGTCGGAATATTTGTCGTAAACAACGCAACACTCTATGCCGGCTCTCCTTGAGGCCTCTACCCCAACGAGAGAATCTTCAAAAACCAATGCATCTTTAGCCTCCACTCCAAGAGTAGATAATATTTTTATGAAAACCTCGGGATGTGGTTTTATTTCCACGCAATCGTCACGAGCAATAATCAGGTCAAAATAGTCGTCTAATTTTGCTTTATCCATAACGTTCTTGTTTCTAGTGCGATAGATATTTATATTCTTCCTTTGTGCAGAACTTCCTATGGCTAAAAGATATCCTTCCCTTTTTAACTTCTTAATGAATTCGGGAGCAAACGGCTTGTACTCTATCTTATTTGCTATGAGGTTATCGGCGATTTCATAACGCAACGCATATACTTCTTCGTTAGAAAGAGTAGACTTGTATTTTTTTGTTAAAAAATTACAATATTCCACGTACGGATTGGGGCTTGTAGCAAAAACGCGCAAAGCATCATTACGGATTTCTTGCATATTATCTTTGGTGGTTAGACCATCGCCACGAATGCGATCTACTACTTTAGAGTCTATCTCATTCCACACGCCCAGTGAATCAATAAGCGTGCCGTCCATATCAAAGATAATCAGTTTTTTGCCCTTTAAAAAATTCTTTCTCATACAAATAATATAGCACACTTACAAAAAGTGTGCTACAAAAAAGGGATAATTAAGGTGATATTGGACTTAGATTTCTTCGTATGCTCCTAGGAATACGAACTTATCGCAAGTGTTTTCTAGTTCTGCAAGCAGATTTAACACTTCCGGTTGATCTATGCGAGCCATAATGTCAAAGTAGAATGCAAATTCAAAAGACGTATTACTCATGGGGCGAGATTCTAGTTTTGTTAGGTTTAAACCAAGGGATGCAAAACGGTTAAGAACCATACTTAAACTACCGGCCTCGTGAGGTAAATTTGCCATAATGGAAATCTTGGAAGCATTCTTGTATACTTGTAGTTTCTTCGCAATAGCAATAAATCTTGTATAGTTATTGTCGTTATTTTGAATGCTGGGTTCTAAAATGCTTAAGCCATATAATCCGGCGCAATCGTGTGAACTAATGCAAGCAATATCATCTCTCTCGCTACTTGCAACAAACTCTGCAGCCTTGGCAGTATTGTCTACAATCGTTACCTTTACGTTACCTAACTTTTTAATAAATTCACTACATTGGTTAACTGCTTGTTCGTGGGTAAAGATTTCTTTAATATCCTTAATTTCGGTACCCGATTTAGCAAGAAGATAATGCTGAATGCGTAGTTTAATACTCTTTGCAATATAGAAATTATGTTTGCGCATAAGATCGTAAACAGCATTTACAGAGCCTGCGTTGGAGTTCTCTATGGGAAGTACGCCATACTCGCAAAGTCCCTTCTCTACTGCTTTAAATACCGCGTCCCAATCTTTAAAATATAAAATATCTGCAATGGGGAACATTCTATCCGTTGCTATTTGTGAGTAAGCCCCGGCAACGCCTTGACAAGCGACACAAGCAGAGGTGGGAAATTCTTGTTCGCCTTCTGCTAACGCTCCCTTAACTTCCGAAATTATCTTGGAATCAATTTCAACAAATCTGGTTTGATACGCCTTGGAAGTGTTAAACAAACTTTCAAACATTTGCTTGCCGTAAAGTTTAATGTCGTTAGGCATATTCTTTGTAACCCTATTGATGATTTCTCTTTCACGATTAGCATCGCCTACGCAAAGTTTATTGGTTACTTTGTACTCGCCAATCTGCTTAGCAATCTCCATACGTTTTACGTAAAGGGAAGCGATTTCGTCATCTAGGGCATCAATGCTTTTTCTAAGGTCTTTGATTTCCAATTTGTCCATATAAATATCTCCTTGTATAAAAAAACCACACTTTCGTGCGGTTCGTCGTATCATAATAATATAATTTTTACCGCACGCAAATTATACTCTATTTCTAAAGCCGAAAAAGAAAAATTCAAATGCGCTAAAGTTCATATTTTTCATATTTGAAAGTATAAACCTACCCGAAAAAAATGTCAATACGTTTTTTTAAAAAAAGGGAGAAACCTTTCGGTCTCTCCCCTTTGTCCGTTTATAAATGGTTATTGTTGATTTTTTCTTTCTGCTCTCTTAGCCTCTAAAGATTCCTTTGCAGACTTAGTGGCATTTGCAATTGCATTTTCAAAAGCCTCTTTATGTTTTTGAGAATCGGCAATAACCTTTGCCTTTTTATTTTCTAGTTCAACCCACTCTTCGTCCGTCAACTCTTCTTCTATTAACTCTAGAACGTCTTCTGCCTTTTCTAAAAGTTCTTCTACTTTTACACGTAGTTCGTCTGAACTAAGAGTTTTACCCTCTATGGCATCGCTTACCTCTTTTACTAAGGTTTCATAGTCGCTTACGTACTCTGCTACCTTGCCGGTAATCATAGGATTATTCTTAACTGAGTTTAGAGTATCAACGGCTGGTTTAACAGCAGTCATCAATTGAGTAACCATGGGTGCATAGGTGCCAATTTCCGCTTGAACGAGTTCTTTTAAGTTTACCTCTAGTTCACCAAGAGTACTCTTAACGTCTGCTTTATAAGCCTCGTACTCTGCGCCCTTATCCATATTCTTGAGTACCTTATCGGCATAAGCCTCTATGCTTTCAATGGTAACTTTGCCTTCACTATCCTCTATGAGAGTTCTGTCTTCTATGCCAAGTCCACTCATAACGGTATTAACTTGTTCGGTGGTTAGTTCATAGTTAGAATATTTTTCGGCATATTCAAGAGAATCAGCAATTGCTTCAAAGCCACGAGCAGTTGCAGAATACATGAAGTATACGGGACCATAGTAGCAAGTTAACAAATGGCTGGACATATTTTCAATATAGTATGCACTATATACGGCGTCGGTTGCCATGCCTACTGCCTTATCATAAATTGCCATTGCATCATTTTTTGCTTTGTTATATGCTTCAGTAGCATATTCTTCCATCTTTTTGTGAGAGTCGGAAACCATTTCAATAAGGTCTTCATCATCCATTTCTACTGCGCCAATAATGGTGGTTTCACCCGTTTCGGAAGCAGAAAGTACAAGTTGGAATTTGGAAACTGTAAGTGCTTGAACAGCCTTGTTATTTGGATAATTTGCTTTTAATTCTTCTAAGTCGCGTAGTAATGAAAGTGTGCCTTCGGGATCAATGGTAACGTTCAAACCGGACGTTTTTGCGCTTGCCGTAATTTTTCCGTTTACCTTACTTAGTAATGCTTGAATCTTACTTTCGTCAGCGGAAGAAACCGTCGTGCCTACAACCTTATTGTCCTCGTCTAGATATCCAAACTCAACGGCTAGGGATACTATTTTATCAATAGCAGTTTCTATATCCTTGCCAACAATATTTGCACTTTCCTCGTAAAGAAGAACCTGACCATCCTCGTTTTCACCGTGTACGCTAACTACCAATTCGTTTTCATCAACGGTTAGGGAGATCTCCGGGTTAATGTCCAAACTCACAAAAGAGCAAGGCTCGCCGGGGGTAACGGTAGTATTGCCGTTATTTCCTTCATCCGTGTTATCATCGGTGGGATTACATGCAAATAAAGAAATTGAAAGAAGCGTGACCATAAACAGCACTACTAAAGTGCCAAAAAACTTTTTGCTCATAATTTTCTCCTTTTGCGATCATAACGCAGTTTATTTATTAACAATATGATTTAAAGAATATAACTTTCCCCTTGATATATTCTTCTTTTGGTAGTAAAATCATACTATCAATCATTTGATTATAACATAAAAGGAAGGAAAAATCCATATGTTAGAAATTATCTCCAACAATATTGCTGCAACCGTAGCCACCATTGGCCTATGCATCTACTTTTTTGGAACGGCAGTAGTCTTTATTTTAAACCCTGTTAAGAGTGCTGAAAAATACTCCATGAAGCCTAAAGACGAGGCAGGAGTTACGGAAATTCGCGTATATTATGGTGGCATATCATTTGCTCTAGGCCTATTCCTTGCCCTTCTTGCATTCCTATTTGGAAAGCCATTTTATTCTCTTGTCGGTGGTCTTATTTTTTCTAACACCGTATTCTTCACTCGCCTTGCATTTACATTCGTAGACAAGGGCTGGAAGTGCGCATATACAAAACTCGCCCTCCCTGCGGAAGGCGCGTTCATACTTGCATTATGGATTTGCTTTATTATATCCGTTGTAGTTGAGGGTGCGCTAGGTTAATTAAACCATCAAAGCATATTTAACAATATTATAAATACACAAACCAACTATTATTATTTGGGCGCATAGGAAACATATCTTTGCGCCTTTTTCCGAGATTTTTTTGGTTACAAATCGTCCAATAAATGCTCCCAGTACGCTAGCAATAACTACGAAGAGAAGAATTTCCACGTTGAATATGGAAAAGCCTCCCTCCACCGTCATGGTTATTATCTTGGTCGCTTGAGAAAAGATTATTATGGCAAGAGAGCAAATTGATGCCGTTTTCATGCCATAGCCAAAAAGGAATATAATTATTGCAACGTTCATTGGTCCTCCACCGATTCCTAGGAAACTGGAGATTATACCCAAGAAAAGCCCTGCAATAATCGCTACTATCTTACTTTTGGAATTAAGGGATTTAGGTTTAGATGCCGAGTTCATATAAATTATGATAAAAATCATAACGGTTATAAGAACCGAGTTTTGGCAAATTTTTACAATAGCATCGCTTGCATTTTGGGTTATAAGCCCAAAAATCAAGTTGCCTAAATATCCACCGGCAATAGAACCTAGTGCCATAAAAAGAATTATTACGTAGTCGGGTTTTTCTTCGCCCGGTTTCTTTTTAGCAAGCAGTTTTAAAGCAACGGAAACAAGTGACATCGTGAAAACCGAGCAAGAAGTTACGACGGCAATTTGAGATGCGTTGTATTCCCCTATTAAGTCAAACGACGGCTTCATAATAACACCACCACCCATGCCGGATATGGCTCCTAGGGTGGTAGCAAAAAGTGTTATTAAAACGTAAATGATAATACTCGGCATTACTTGTAACTACTAATTAGTTCTTTAAAAGCAGGTAGGGAACGTCTAATCATATCATAGGATACGCAGTATGAAATACGCACGAACCCGGGAGCACCAAAAGTGTCACCGGGAACTATGAGTAGTCCTAGTTCTTTCGCTCTGTCACAGAAAGCATTTGCATCTTCTTCAAGTGCCTTAACAAACAAGTAGAACGCACCATCCGGTCTAATGCAAGTGTAACCCATTTCCGTTAGAGAATTATAAATTAAATCTCTATTTTTCTTGTATTCGGCTATATCCGGTGTTGCGCGTAAGCATCTTTCTACCACTCTTTGCATAAGGCTGGGTGCACATACGTAACCAAGCGCTCTGCCGGCACCACAAACGGCTGCGTAAACACCTCTTTCATCTTCAAGTTTATCACTAAGAGCAACGTAGCCAATACGCTCGCCGGGAAGTGATAATGACTTGCTGTAAGAGTAGCAAACTATGGTGTTGTCGTAGTAGTTCATAAGGTAAGGAACTTCCACGTCACCATATACTAACTCCCTATAAGGTTCGTCACTTATTAGGTATATTGGGTGCCCGTATTCCTTTTGTTTGTCACCCAAAATCGCTGTTGCTCCAATAATTGTCTCCTTAGTATAAACAACGCCGGAGGGATTATTGGGGGAGTTAAGGATAACGCCCTTGGTCTTAGGCGTTATGGCTTTTTCAAAGGCGTCTAGGTCAATTTGGAAGTCGTCTTCTTTCATTGGAACGACCTTTAGAGTTGCGCCGGTTGCCTCGGTAAATACGGTATATTCCGGGAAGAAAGGAGCAACTGTAATAAACTCGTCGTCACCCTCGTTTAATGCTCTAAGCGTTATACATAATGATGCTGCCGCACCGACCGTCATGTAGATGCTATCCGCATTAAGTTTCGTGTTAAAACGTTCGTTGACGTATTCTGCTATTGCCTTTCTAACGGAAAGATCGCCTTGGGCAGAAGTATATCCGTGTAGTAACGTAGAAGGATAATTCGTCACCAAATCTTTTATTGCTTCATTAACGCATGCAGGCGCGGGAACAGAGGGATTACCGAGAGAAAAATCGTAAACCTTATCGGCACCAACTTCTTGCGCCCTCTTCTTTCCGAACTCAAAGAGTTCCCTAATAACGGAACGCACACTACCTAAATGGTGCATCTTCTTATTGTACATTTTGTTCTCCTATTATCTGTTCTTTTGGAAGTTCCAAAGATCGCGACACATATCTTCTAGATTGCGTTTTGCACTCCAGTTGAGTTCTTTCTTTGCCTTATCGGGGCAAGCATAGCAGGTTGCAATATCGCCGGCACGACGTGGTGCAATTTTGTAGGCAACTTCATGGCCACAAGCCTTTTCAAATGCCTTAACCATATCAAGAACGCTATATCCAACGCCCGTTCCTAGGTTTACTGCATCAACGCCGTATTTATTGATGTTTTCTAGCGCTGCAAGATGTCCTTCTGCAAGGTCCATTACGTGAATATAATCGCGAACACCTGTACCATCCGGAGTATCGTAATCGTTACCAAATACGTTTAGGTAAGGAAGAATGCCGTGTGCAACCTTGGCTACGTAGGGCATTAGATTATTAGGAATACCTTTGGGGTCTTCACCAATAAGTCCACTTTCGTGTGCACCAACGGGGTTAAAGTAACGGAGCAAAAGTATGTTCCAACTGTTGTCGGAAGCATATATGTCGCGAAGAATATTTTCTATCATGAGTTTGGTTGCACCATAAGGATTGGTGGTGGAAAGGTGACATTCTTCATCAATGGGAAGTCTTTCGGGAGTGCCGTATACGGTTGCAGAAGAACTAAATACAAACTTCTTAACGTCATAAGCATTCATAACTTCTAGCAATGAAAGAGTGCTATCCAAATTGTTACGATAATAAAGTAAAGGTTTAGCACAACTTTCGCCAACAGCCTTTAGTCCTGCAAAATGTATAACTGCATATATTTCGTTTTCACTAAAAATCTTTTCAAGAACTGCTTTATCGCAAACGTCGC
>JAZSKG010000034.1:0-3017 GCA_045534735.1 Candidatus Stercoripulliclostridium sp. | reverse complement strand
CTTCCTAAGACCGCTTGGCCTCCGACTTCGTTTTACGCTAGTGAACCACGCACCGCCCCCATAACATAACTAACAACCAATAGTATTGGTCCAAGTGCCATCTTGAATACTAGGGCAAGTATATTGATGGCCCAAGAGATGATGAGGGGTATGAATAAGGGCATGAAACCGGTAAAGAAGCATAGTACCCAGAAACCGGTGTTCTTCTTGAATGATCTTACTTTATAGGCTGCGTAGTTGATTTTGCCGAATACTTTACCATTGATACTTACACCACTGGCATCTAGCACTCTATTGTTCATAGCAACGCAGAATGCGAGCATTATGATAATGAACATAATCAAGGTACCCATTTCAGCAACAACGTCTACGATAGAAACTATAACGCCGAAGAACCACTCAAAAACGTCTGGGAAGAAGCCTTCTGCGTGGGTGAAAACGAGTTCAGAGTTGAGTTCCAGACCACTTACGTAAACGAAGAAGGAGTCTAATGCTGATGCAGTAAAGTATGCTAATACGGCAAATAGTGCAATGCTAACCAATGCTTTAATTATATTAAATGCTTTAATCATATTAGTTTTCACCTCCAAACAAGTTAACGTCGTTTACGTCTGAAATGGTGGTGCTTGATACGTTAGAGTTATTTCCAATAAATTCCGTTTCGGGTTCTTGACCATTAGTGATGGGGTTTACTACGTATCTGACGCCATCTTCAATTAAGATGCCTGCATAGGTAAATGAACCCGCGGGCAAGGTGGAGTTATCGTAGGAACAATATTTAATGTTACCATAGCCATAAACGGGGGTATCGTCGGAGCCAACTTTAAGTTCGTCGTATATATCCAGTTTATTGCTGGAAGCCAAGTGCCCTGCGTAGTAACCGGCTATACCACCAACGTAGGTTACGTAATCGCTATAAGAAGCATAATAGCCACTGCCCTCTTCAACCAGTAAGAAGGAATTCTTTAGGTCGCAATTACTAATGTGACCACCGTTTATACCTGCAAATCCACCAAAGAAACTCTTGTAGTTGTCTGTGTTATTTATGAGTTTAATGGTTGCGTTTTCAAAGGTGATATCCTTAAGGACACCCTTTTTACCTAGGAACTTAACAAAGCCGTAGGTATTATCCTTTACGTTATCGCTACTGAATTTACTGGGGTCAATTTCCCTACTTGCATTAAAGTTCTTAACAACGTGACCTTGACCGTCTATAAAGCCTTGGAATACGTTAATCTTACCATAGGCTTTCATTTCTTCGCCTTCAAAGTCAATGTCCTCGGTTATCACAAAGTGGGCACTTTCGGCTCCCGGAACGTTGATTAATAGGTTAAAATCTTTTGCTTCGTCAATTTCATAGGTATGGCCGGAAGAAGCGTAAAGACCAATGAAACCAACTATTATAATGATTGCAGAAGCAAATCCGAATAGCACGCCTTGTGCTCTAGCAGTATTGTGAGCCCTTATGCCCACCAACCTATTTTTGTTCTTAAGGGCCTTTCTGCCTTGGTTGGTGAATATGTGACTTAGTATTCCGTAAGCTACGCCTACTACACCAATAATTGCTGCTAGCCAACCATAGTGCATTACGCTAAATATCTTTTCGGGATTAGTAAATAGTTTTGCTTCTATCATTATGATTAAAAGAACTATTCCCGTAGCAACTATGTCGCCAAGCATATTAAATAAGCCTTTGGTAATATACTTACCTCCGTTTGCTTCGCCCATTGCTTTCTTCTTTTCGTAGTTGGCTTTTGCCTTTTTATCCACTTCGGTATTACCGGTGAAAGGATCGTCAAGAAGGGCTCTGTACCTTTGGTATTGCTCGTCGGTTGCAGAGTTCTTTGCGTTTATGTATGCTTGTAGTTGAATGAGTTTACTTTGTTTTCTTTCACTCTTGCCGTAGCCGTACTTTTGTGAAATTTCAAAGTCGTTAGCACACTTGGTTTGACACTTTACCTTACCCCAGAATGCATCGGAGTCGGTTTGGTCCATCTTGATGAGTTCGTCGTACCAAAGTTCACCCTCTTTAAACTTACCACATTCGGTAAAGGTTTCTGCAACTCTAAAGGTGATATCGCGTAGGAGTTCGTTTTCTTCTAGGTGCTTGTAGGCACTCATAAGTATGGTCATTATGGGACGAACACCTTTGGGATTATTTCTAACTTGGAAGAGAACCATATCTACCAACTTAACGTAGACGGGACTCTTAATGGGGTTAACCTTAATGGCGGGAGCCCTGGTTTCAATAATGTTAGCAGAACAACTTAAGGAGTGTAGTTTGTTAACAAAGTCTTGGGCTTCCTTTTGGTTAGTAAAGTTCTTTTTGATATCTAGGCCTTCAATTTGTGACTTAGCGTCCTCTCTCGTGATGCCCCTATTAACCATGATGGCATCCATGATTTGCTTTTTGGTAACGCCGTCTTCTCCGCCCTTAACTTCTACGATTTCGTATTCAATTTCAAGGCCGAAATTGTCGTTTAGCATTTCCATTGCATCTTCTGCGCCGTACTCACTATCAAAAATGCCTAGTAGATTGTTATCCTTAATGTAGGTTTCGGCATACTTCTTGGTAACGCTCTTTTCTGGGTTATTCATTATTGCTTGGGTAAGAGCGTTCTTTAGAGGATCAACTGCCGTCTTTTTCTTGGTGGCGGGAGCCTTTTCCTTTTGTGCTTGAGCAATAAATCTATCTAAGATATTTTCTACACCCTCTGCCTTAATGAGTTCCATGATTGCCAAGGGTCCGATTTCATAGATCTTCTTTGCATCTACTAAGGAAAGACCGGGAATAGCCTCTCTCATAACCTTAATGATGGAAATACTGTTGCCATTTGCGATTTCAAGGAGAGTATTAAAGCCGGTAATAATATCTTCCTCTTTTTCATTGGTGAGCCAAAGGATAAATGCGTTCTTAACAGCATCGGAGAAAGCGACGTTGGTGTCGTCGTCAAACTCAAGTTCGTCTACTGCGTCTTGGAGTCCTACGTAGTTAATCTTGAAACTGGGCATTACCA
>JAZSKG010000066.1:0-5276 GCA_045534735.1 Candidatus Stercoripulliclostridium sp. | reverse complement strand
AATTTTTTTTTTGTTAGGTTATAAGTGGGCTCGTATCCGGCGACCTTTGCGTTTTCGGAAAGACTTACGTAGGCTCTTTCTGCAAGTTGATTGGGAAATATATGTGTGTGAAAATCTATTACCATAATTTTTCTCACTTTAGTCTAGATATTTTTTCTGCGTTAGGTATTATGGATTTTAGATGGGCCTTAAATTGTTTGCCGTGATTTGGATACAGAATGTGCAATAATTCATGGCACACTAAATATTCCAAATATTCTTTAGGCTTTTGTATTGCATATACGCTAAAGTTAACGTGCCTAGTTTTATAATTACAAGACCCCCATCTAGAAGTAGTAAAACGATAACTTATTCCACTTGCTTTTACGCCGATTATACCTTCATAATAGGAAACAATGGGTGGGAACTCTTTTTTTGCAATAGTTTTCATCACGCCCTTTAGGTATGTGTTTTTATCTTCACGAGATGCAGTATTTGGGCACCCCAAAATGCAAGTTTCACTACCTATTTTAAGAAAAAACCTATTGCTCTCTTCTTCTATTATCTCGTATGCTTTTCCAAACAAAAGGAAATGATTTCCTCCTTGCACGTATGCTTTGGGTGGACTATTTGTTTTTACTTTTTGAGTGGCCTTTTCCACCCAATTAATGTTGGAAATAATAAATTGTTCAACCACCTTTACCGGCGTACCCATTGGGCAACTTACCTTAACTTCACCATCTGGTGGGATCACGCGCATACGTATCCTTTTGTTCCTTCTGGTTGCAGTTACTTCTATTCTTCTACCCGC
Organism: Candidatus Stercoripulliclostridium sp.; assembly: GCA_045534735.1. Classification (GTDB taxonomy): domain Bacteria; phylum Bacillota; class Clostridia; order Christensenellales; family DTU072; genus Stercoripulliclostridium_A. The sequence goes on along the minus strand of JAZSKG010000066.1, from coordinate 4,486 downwards.
GACTTCTATAAACATCTTCTGTATACTTTTACGTCGTACCCAAGCCGAGTTGTAACACTATCCATTTTAGTTACCCTTTCAATGGCGTCCTTGGGCGTGTGATAATAGTATGGTGTCATTTGTAGAAGGTCTTGTATGGCAGACTGTGTTGCAGTATAACTATCGCTCAGCGTAATGCTTTCAATTAGTTCAAACCCATTTGCTATCACTTGCTCTTCTTCGTTTAGGTAAGTATCTTCGTAGAGTAACTCTTTAAGATCCAGCAGATGGTCTGCAGAAGGATTAACTTTTATAAGAATGCCACCCTTCTTTATTATTCTTTCCAGTTCCCCAAAATAGGTGGGTGTAAAGACGGCAACGCCTACGTCTACACTACCTTCCAATATGGGTAGAGATGCGGAATTACCAACTATGAAACTGGCATTTTTATATCTCTTGTCTGCTAGTAGTATTGCATTCTTAGAAAGGTCTGCCCCTCTCACCCTACTCTCTTCAAATGCATTTGCAATCGTTCCGGTTATATATCCTTCTCCACAACCAAGGTCAAGTATATCGTCGTGTGGAAAGCGTGCTATGATTTCCACTATCTTTTCTGCGAGAGTCTTATAGTAGCCTCTATCCATAGTTCTACGACGCGCTTGCATCATCTCTTTATTATCGCCACTAAATGCTTGACTCTTTGCTCCGGATAGCACCAAGTTGACGTATCCACTTGAAGCAATATCATAACAATGTTTAAAAAAGCAGAACAGACTACCCCCTTCACGAGATAGTCTGCAACCACATCTTGGACAAATTAAATTATCGTACGAGCGCATTAATATTCTACCGCTCTTAAATATATTTGAATGAAGTCAATATTGAAGTAAACTTCTTCTCTTCCTTGCTTGTTTACGTGCTTAGTCATAATTACGTAACCATCGCCGTTTTCATAAGGAGCGCCCATATGGATTTGTGTCATTTCTTCGCCGGTTAAGGGGTTAACAACCTCTCTAATTGTGTATCTACCCTTAAATTGAATACCGAAGCCTTCGGGAATGGTTAAGGTTGAGGGAAGTTTTCCATCCTTTTCTAGTGATTCAATGAGTGCTTTTATGCCTTCGTGTTCGGTATCAAAGCCAACGAATGAAAGGCCTAAACTATCTTCCAATAATCCTAATGAATATTCTACTTTATCGGTAGTAAATCCAGGGAAAAGTTCTACTGCATATTTGTTAACGATGGGAGAAATATCAACGCTGGAAAGGTCGTTACCTTCTAGCAAAGAACTTATGAAAGATATTGCGTTTTTGTTGAATTGTATCTTTAAGTGCATGGTGCCGTCTTCAGAAAACTCAATATAACTTTCATCGTCGTCTAAAACGTCTAAGGTTTCCGTTATAGGCATTCCCAAAACACTAACTTCATCTATGTAATAGATCTTCTTTTCTTCAAATGCAACGTAAGGATTGTTGGCAGTTGCCTTTTTATCTAGAACTGCAGTCTTACCTTCTGCGAAACGGAAGAATGCGTTGGTTACTTCATCATAAGTTAAAGAAGCATTAACCGCTTTAATAGCATTATCGGTATTTTCACTTTCATATAAACGTTCAAGTTGGTCAACACGGATTTCTTTGTAATCTTCAACTACTTCTGCCTCTTTAACGTATCCCCATTTTACCATTTGCTCAAGGTATAAACCACCTATTACTGCGTGACCTTCGTCTGAAGGATGAACACCGTCGTTATAGAATAACTCTGCTCCGCGATGGTGATCTGCATTATAAATTTTATCAAATTCCTTTCTGACGTCAACGATAGTAATGGAACCGGGATTCTCTTCTAGATAATCAAATATAACACCATTAAGTGCATCTAGCATATAACCACCCACTTCACGAATTTGAGCATCGTTTAAACCCTTAGCATATAAGGTCTCTTTTGCAGATTCCGTCAAAATGTGTGATCCTACGAACATGGGATTATATACCGTTTGAACTAGTACTTTTGCATCGGGATTTACCTCTTTAATGTAATCCATTGCAAGTTTAAAGTCACCGCGGGCTACGGATACGTTTTTGTCAAGATCTGTAGTTATTCCGTCAGAATAGTCTACAACCATTTGACTTACGTCGTTTTGTAGTAGATCGTTACCTAGTATGGAAACTGCTATAATATCAGAGGTCTTAAGTAAAGTATTATTCATACGAGCGCCATCATCGGGCCTAGAGATATACTCAAAAAATTGACCTGTCTTATGTCCGGATACGGAACGATTATGGAATTCAAAGTCGGCAATTCTTCCAACTAGTCCATAATACCCAAAGCCATCTCTTTCCCCTATTGGAGAAGCACCCAAAACTGCTTCGGCTATGGAGTCTCCCCAAACGGAAAATACAACGTCTTGTTCTTTTTCGCCAACAAGGCCGAGGGTGCTAGCAAGAGCAACGCCTCCTACGCTCAAAACAAGCACAAGTGATATTACAACTACAAATACTTTTGCTTTCATAAATTGAACTCTCTCCCAAAAAGTTATCGTATATATAATACACTCACGCGCGCGCAAAGTCAATATAGGTTTTAAAAATGATTTAATTTTTATTGCACTAAGCCGTCGTTCCCTATATAATAGTTATATGGCTTACACGTTATATTTAAAAAAGGGTGAGGAAAAAAGAATACTCGCCGGACACAGTTGGGTATACGCCAACGAAGTACAAAAAATAGAGGGAAAAGATCGCAATGGTTCCCTTGCTACCGTTTGCTCGCACGACGGCAAATTCCTAGGAAAAGGTTACGTTAACCATCTTTCCAAAATTATAGTTCGTATATTCATAAGAGATGATATTGAGGATGCCAAAGAACTATTTTTGGAGCGCCTTACTCGCGCAAATGAGATAAGAAAAAGTTTGGGATATGATAACGCTTATAGGGTTTGTTTTGGAGAAGCAGACGACCTTCCAGCACTCATTGTAGACAAATACGACGACGTTCTTAGCGTGCAGTTCCTTTCTCTCGGCATGGACAAAAGAAAGGAAATGATAACCGAATGCTTGGTTGAACTTTTTAATCCTAAAGGCATATATGAAAGAAGCGACGTTGCAGTTAGGTTAAAAGAAGGATTACAAGAAGTTAAAGGTGTTCTATACGGCGAAGTCCCCGACCGAGTGATTATTACCGAAAACGGCATTAAGATTGCAGTAGACGTAAAAGGTGGACAAAAAACCGGTTATTTTCTTGACCAAAAAGAAAATAGACTTGCTGCTAGACGCTACTGTAAAGATAGAACGGTTTTGGATTGTTTTTCCAACACAGGTGGTTTCAGTCTGAATGCTTCCACCGTTGCTAAAGAGGTTACTGCCGTAGATATCTCCCCTGTCGCAATTGCTTCCGTTAATGAGAATAAAGAACTAAACGGATTTACAAATCTTAATGCAGTTTGCGCAAACGTATTTGATATCTTAAGAGAATATAAAAACGAAGGCAAGACCTTTGGTACCGTTATACTAGACCCACCTGCTTTTACAAAAAGTGTTGCAGAAATTAAAGATGCTATACGCGGTTATACCGACATTAACGTGCTAGGATTAAAACTTGTAGAGAAAGGCGGTTACCTAATTTCCTCTTCTTGTTCCCATTACGTTAGTCAACAAGCCTTTGAAAAGATGCTTATAGATAGCGCAAGAATAGCAAAAAGAAGGGTAAAGTGCCTGGAGATAAAATCACAAGCACCCGATCACCCCTATTTACTTTGTGCAGAAGAAACTAGTTACCTTAAGTTCTTTGTATTGCAAGTTGATTAATATTTTTAACAATTAAAAAGGCACTCCAAATGGAGTGCCTTTCTCTTTTTTACTAGATTTATAGGCTTGCAAGAATAGTATCTACGTCACTTATTTCTGCGCCATAAGTTGCCTTAAAGTAATTAATGCCGTAGTTGTAATCTTCTTCGGTGAAAGAGTCGGTTGCATCCTTACATACTACTAGATCATAACCATATTGGTAAGCATCAGCACCGGTGTGACGAACGCACATATGGGTGTGAAGACCAGTTAAAATAACTGTATTTACGCCTAGTTCAGTTAGAAGAAGTTGAAGATCGGTTTGGAAGAAACCACTATAACGACGCTTTGGTACTATATAATCCTTTTCGCAAAGATCAAGTTCGGGAATAACTTCTGCACCTTTGGTACCTGCTATAGCATGATCACCCCAAAACTTTAATTCGTGGTCAATGCCTTTTAAGTGAGCATCGTTACAGAAAATTACCGGAACACCCTTTTCTCTGCAACCGGCAAGAAGTTGCTTGGTCTTTGGAACGATTGCTAAGCCTCTATCACACTTAAGAGCACCGGTAACGAAATCGTTAAGCATATCTACTACTAGTACAGCATATTTTTTTGACATATTTTTTTCTCCTTTCATTGTGTCTTATTATGTGTATATACATATATTATCAAATGATTTTTACTTTGTAAAACGTTTGTTGCAATTATTTAAAAATTAT
>JAZSKG010000133.1:0-3173 GCA_045534735.1 Candidatus Stercoripulliclostridium sp. | reverse complement strand
GCAAAGCCTTAATCTCATATTCGGCATGGTGCCCTCTTTTACGACTTCATAGTCTGCCATGTTTTTGCAGGCGCCATTGTCACATTTGGTCTTTACTTTTATCTTTTTTAGTTCCATTTCGCCTCCTATCTCGCGCTTTCTCTGTTGGAGTTCCATGAAAGCAGTTTCATATATTCATCAATGCCAAGTAAACTCTTTAGTTCGTCTTGCGCGTCTAATATTAGTGCCATAGCCTCTTGCTTGGTGAAGTTTTGGTAGAAACTCTTTGCCGTGTTCGTGCGCTTTGCGTACTCCAACTTCTTCTCCTCAGTTACCCCGTTCCTCGCCTCGTCGGCTTGCTCTAACGCCATCTCTTGGAAGAGCGCTTTCTCCCTCTCTTCGCGCAGTTTCTTTAACGTTTCTTGCTTTTCAAGTTGATACTTTTCTTCCTTGACGGCTATCTCCGCGTTGTACTTGTTTATCTCCTCGCGTCGCTTTTCTTCCTCCACCTTGAGTTTGTTTACCTTGGTTGTAAGTTCCATGCAATACTCCAAATTGTACTCCTCCAAGGCACTCTCGTATTCCTGCTTAGCAAGGGCTAAATCGTCCCTAATCTTAACAAGTTTCTTGTCGTACTTTTCCTCTATCTTCCTCTCCCTTTCCCTAACGTATGAGGCTATGGACTTTTTGCCCTCTTCGTTTATGGTGGAGTTGACGAGCCCTTGGAATATCATGTCGTCACGGTGATCTAAAAGTGCCTCTTCGCCCTCCAAATATAGGTCGCTCTTCTCTTCCATTTTACTGCTTTCTGCACTTGCCTCTTGCTCCCTCGCCTTGTCCTCTTGCTTGGTTAGTTTTAGAAGCGCTTTTTCCTTGTCACGAGTAAGTTCGGGTAAAAGTTCTTCCTCCACTTCCTTCACCATATCTTCCTCACTCCTTTCTACGTACTCCTTAGGAGTAAGACCTAGGGTTGCGGGAAGGGTAGGCATCTCTAAATCCTTTCCCGTAGTACTTGCTCGGTAGTCGTTGTCCATTTCAAGTAGTGCGTTTAAGAGGGCGTCGTTCCTAAATCCCTTTTCACCTACCTTCTCTTGAAGTTCGGGGTCATATATCTCTTCGGGCTCCTTGCCGGCAGACATTGTATACCCAAAGTCGTACATTGCTTTCTTTAGTCTTTCGTATGCACTAGCCCAACCGTTGTTACGGAGTTCATCTTGCACGTCCTTTGTGCTACTCTTATATAGGTCCTCTAACTTAGTCATTTTTGCCCTCCAGTTCATCTATTTTTTGAGCCAATAAATCTAGTTTTCGGCCTATAATTATTAGTCTTTCCCTAAGTTCTTCTAGGGTATATAGTATTCTTTCCATTAGGTAAAGTACCTCCTTACAAAGTCAAATGATAGTTTTATTCCCCTTACGTTTAAGTCGCCCTCTGCCTCTATTTCAAGATAAAAATCATAGCCCGAAGTGTTAAAGGGAACAACTTCCGGCCTACTGAGTCTACCATATCCGTACACTCTGCGCTTGACCTTCGTCGTGCCTTGAGTGACCGTGAGATTTAGGTCGTAAGCCGTGTCAACTTGGGCGCGCTTTAGAATTTTAAAGTGCTGAACGTCTAGGAAATTGTACCTCGGGGAGCGCCACTTTTTCTTGAGTGGTACGCCGTATAATGCCCCGTCGCTCGTGAGTTTACCTGCACGGTGCGCCCTATCGTTACCATACAGCACGAATATCTCCTTGACCTCCGAGGTAAGCACGGGATAAAAGCCCACTATATCGGCGCCACGCATCACGCCTTGACCTTTGGTTTCGGGATTATAATGGATAATTCCATTGTTATAAGTGATACCAAAATCCTCTTCGTCGCCCACCTTCTCGTCGTCCTTTACGAGGGAACACGCGAGATAATAATTTTCATCAAAGTACTTGCCGACGGCATGCTCGGTGGATTCCATAAGGGCAAAGATACCCCTTTCCAACACCTTAAGTTTGTAGCCGTCAAAAAGGTAAAGAACCTTGTCCATCATGAGGAGAATACCACTTGGGGAGAGGGCAATGGTTTTACCTAGTATCTCCGAATGTGTGTCCACAACTTTGGTGAGGGTATAGTCCTCGGGCGAGCCGTACACCGATAGACGATAGACGGCGTATTCCTTAAATATATAGATAGCGTTACCCATGGCGATAACCCTCTGCATTTTGCCACCGTCGTCACGAATGGTTATGCTTCCACCACCCATGTCCGGGGAGAAATCTTTGGGGTTGAGTGGCGCCGAAAAATGGAGAGTGTCCGTGCTTGGCTCTATACCGAAAGCGCGCTCGTAAAGCATGGTTACGTCCGTCATTTTGGGGCAGGATTCGTAGTTAGAGGTACTCTCTCCGTCGTAGGTCGTAAGCCCCTTAGAGTGGTAGACAAGTAGCACGTCGCGACCAAGAGAAAAGTAGTTTAAAAAGGTGACGTCACTTACTCCTTGGCTTGCGCCCTCAAGGGGCTTAAACTCGCTGTGACGAAGAAGGTCTGCGTAGTAAAAATTGCCAAGATGGGAGTGTACTATAATCTTGTCTTCCCCCATTCCCAGCCCACTGCACCTAAAGTGGTGCATCTTTAAAACGTACTCCCCTTGTGGTACGAGAGAGGGTAAAGTAACCGACTTTCCACCTACTTGGTAAGTGGGCGCACCGGCACCTATGGTCCCCGTTAAGTTGCCACCTTTTACGGCAATATTGTAGCCGTAGCAACCAATTTTAGGGTTTAACTTCTCCTCGTCGTGATAAGCATCAATGCTTTGAAATGCGTTTAGGTTATAGGCTACGTGGCTAACTTCCGGGGTACTGTCTTTTCTAACGTAACCTATCATACAAGTGGCCTCCTTGGGAGATAGATGCTCCTTAGCGTTCTAGATACGTTCAAAATGGAGTAGTCAAAACGAGTCTTATAGAAGAGTGCTTCGTCCACCATACCACTTCTATAATAGTACTCGGAAACTACGCCTGTTGCTACGACGTAGGGAGAAAGTGATGGTGGTAAAGGTAGTTTTTCCTCAAGCGTTGCATCGGGTAAATAGTAAAGGTAATGAACCTCTACGGTGCCCGAAATATCCCCTTCAATTTCAAAGAAGTCGGGGTACTCTTTAACGGAATAGAACTTACCACCGTGTTTAATTTTTAGTATTTCTCTAACGGGAAAAGCGAGA
>JAZSKG010000173.1:0-3197 GCA_045534735.1 Candidatus Stercoripulliclostridium sp. | reverse complement strand
GTTGCACCTTGAGCCATTTGTGCTGCATTTTTGTATGCACTAGGAGTACCGGTTACCATGATGTAATCGCCAACAGCAATGTCAGCGCCACTCTTTAGTCTGTAGCAGTCAAGAGTATTGGTGCCATCGCTTAGGGTTACGGTGATGTTGTCGTATTGAGAATTGTAAACAGTCTTAATTTCCTTTACGTAGCCGTAAATTACGGTGCCTTCAACGCCGGTGCCAGCAATACCTGCAGCAGCAGCATCAGTTAGGCTGGTAACGTTAAGAGCAACAAAGTCAGCAACTGCTTCAATGGTGGTGCCGTACTTTTTGATAGGTGCTGCATAAGCAAATGCATCGCCAACTGCGATGGTTTCAGCGTCAGCGCCATCGTAACGGAAAACAAGAATGCTGTTGCCCTTGTCGTCTGCTACTTTGAAAGAAACGTTGCCATATTGTGAATTGTAAGCAGTAGTGATTTCGGAAACGGTACCGATGATCATGTAACTATTGGTAGTGGTTGCTTGGTCTGCAAGAGCTGCACCAGCAGCAAGAGCTGCTTGAATGAAAGATTGAGGAGCAGCAGGAGTTTCAGGGTTTTCAGGTTCTTCGGGTGCTACGTAAATAGCAGATTTAACGTAGGTTGCACCTTGAGCCATTTGTGCTGCATTTTTGTATGCACTAGGAGTACCGGTTACCATGATGTAATCGCCAACAGCAAGGTCAGCGCCACCCTTTAGTCTGTAGCAGTCAAGGTCATTGGTGCCATCGCTTAGGGTTACGGTGATGTTGTCGTGTTCATCACTGTAAACAGTCTTAATTTCCTTTACGTAGCCGTAAATTACGGTGCCAGCAACGCCGGTGCCAGCAATACCTGCATCAGCAGCGGTCTTAAGATCGGTAACGTTAAGAGCAACGAAGGGAGCAACTGCTTCAATGGTGGTGCCGTACTTTTTGATGGGTGCTGCATAAGCAAATGCATCGCCAACTGCGATAGTTGCAGCATTGTCACCCTTGTAACGGTAAATCATGAGTTCGTTGCCTTCAGCGTCTATTACGTAGAAAGTAACGTTCTCGTATTGTTCATTATAAGCTTCGGAAATCCTGGAAACGGTACCGATGATCATGTAACTATCGGTGGTGGTTGCTTTGTCTTCAAGAGCTTCGCCAGCAGTGAGAGCAGCCTTAATGAAAGAGGTTCTTGCAGGAGCAATTTTAACGGTGAATTCTACGGTTTCGCTTGCAGAACCACTGGTAATGGTTGCGATTAGGGTAATGGTTTGTTCAACAGAGGTTTGGTTTAGGGTTATTGCGTTGTTTCCGCCAAGGGTTGCGCCTTCGCCTTCAATAGCCCATTCTACGTCAGCATTAATGCCACCGGCGGGTAGGGTAAAGTCAACGTTGTAGAGATCTGCGATTTCTCTAGAGATCATATCCTTTTCTCTAGCAATCTTTTCAGCATCGGTTAGGTTTTCAATAACGATTTCAATAGAATCTACGCTATCGGGATAAACTTGGAAATTGTTGGAGTATACGTTAATAAGACCGGTTAGGTTTGCTTTCTTACCAGCTTCCCATTTTTCTACTAGTGCAGCATTTTCTTCTTCACTTAGAAGATAAATTTGCATGTAGCAAATGTAGTCAATACCATCTACGGTGAAGTGGAAGTTGTAGTCAGTAGAACTTGCAGGTTTTGTGCCGAGGATAACGCCTTCAAGACTTACTCTAGTAGATTGAACGGGATCAAGTTTTTCACCATCTTGCATGCCAGCAGCACTTGCAAATAGTTCAGTTCTGTCTACGTAGGGGAGTTCACTTTCAGTAAGGTTTTCACCGGTGTAGATGATTTCACATCCTTTGTTGAATTCGTAGCAACCACCGTACTTGGTAGCAGTACCTTTTACAACGATGCCGGTACCAACAGGGAATGCAGCATTGATGCTTTCTCTGGTTTTGGTAACGTCTTCTGCTAGTTTAGGAGCATAAGCATAGTAGCCATAGCCAGCATCATCAACTAGCCAAATAGAGCCTTTTGAAGAAGAATTGGGATCTGCATTAATACCAATAACGTAACCTTTGATGTTAATCAGGGTCTTGCCATCGTTAGCCTTGCAAGCAGCGATAAACTCTTCATAGGTGTTTAGACCGAAAGCAGGAACTTTGCGGTTGTAAACAAGAGTTTCTTTGTTGCCGGCAGCGTCAATGATGGTTCCGGTGATGGTGTAAACGATTTCTTCAGCAGAGAATTCGTCAACGTCAATGGAGATAGTGCCGGTTTTTTCATCAATAGCACCAAGCTTAACGCCTTCTGCAGGACCGGAAATAACGGTTAGGGTCCATTCTACGGTATAGTCACCTTGCTTATTCTTAAGCTTAGCAGGTAGGGTGTAGTCTGCACCCGTTGCTTCAGGCTTTTGGTTAAGCATGGTGGACAAATACTCTTTTGCGCTAGCAAGACCAGCAGGATCAACGTCTTTGTTGTCGCTGGGATTCATTGTTACGGATACAGCAACGATAGCGGTTGCGAGTACCAATACCAATGAAATGCACACGATTAATTTTTTCATTGTTTTTTGTCCTCCTTGGAAATAATTTTAAATTTTGACTATGGGGTTACATGGTTATTACGCGTTGATTACTCAACGATAGTAATATGACTGGAGTGGAATACCTTAATTTGGTATTCGCCATCAAAGTAGTCAACCAAACCTTTTACGTTAATGGTCTTTCCTTTGTATGCACTAGCGGTTATAAGTTGGTCGTTTTCATCGTACAATTTCATGGTGCGAACGTCAATAATGGTGCCGTCTTCTGCAGGGCAAGTAAGAGTCATGGCGCCGTCGGAGTCTCCACCATTATTAGTGGTATAAACGCTAGTTACGGTTAGGTTTTCCATAGAGATGGTAGCAGAGAGCATAAGGTTCGTAATGGGGAATTCCTTTCCGTTAATAACTTTCTTTCCGTTTGCAAAAACGTTTGCATCAACAAGATCGTAAGCAGGAGTGTGGCCTTCACTTAAAAGAACTATGCTATCAGGGTCATTTCTACGATGTTTAATGTCACTGATTTGATACGTATCTCCGGTTTCATAGTATTGTACTAGACCAATTATGCGCACCTTATTACCTATGTTAAGAATACGCATACCGGAACCACTTAGGTTATAGCCGTAGTAAACGGTCATACCAAGTCGGAGGCCAAGCGGTCTTAGGAAG
>JAZSKG010000166.1:0-13148 GCA_045534735.1 Candidatus Stercoripulliclostridium sp. | reverse complement strand
TGTTTGGTCTTATAACTCACTTTTTGAATGAGGGTGATATTCAGGGTGCTAAACACATAACGATGCTTAAATCAGTATCTTATACAATTAATTGTGGAACGGAATCATACAAGGTAATTCTCAACGCAAACAAGCCGAGTGGTGCAGAAGAAAGTGAAGGCAACGCAGATAGTACTCTTGAGCACGATCATACTTCCGAAGGCTTTTTGAATAAGAGTGCCGTTCCTTTTTGGCATTATGAAGGATACGAGTTTACCGGTTGGGCTGTTCCCAATGCTAACGGCAATCTTCCCAGCGTTGGAAATAAAGAACTCCCACTAACCGGTTCAACAAGTGGTACCACTTACTACGCAATTTGGAAACCTGTAAATTATCCGCTCATAACCTATGATGTCTATACTGACGATTCGGGTGGAACTAATGTTGCCACGGAAATCCGACGAGCGGGATACTATATCTATACTAAGGGTGTTGTAGTCCAAAGTGAATATAAGAGTGATGAAGAGAAGAATATTGAACTCCAAGCCTCGGAAAGTGGCGTGGAATATTTCTACGGGCCCAGTGTAAATTCGCACTATGGCTTTACTTACCTCGGGGCCTATGACTTTGGTTTGCCCGATGGATGGAACGTTATAGCGAATTTAAAGAATAGTTATAGTTCTAATTGGGCACCGCAAGGCATGGGAGCATACACCAACCCCTTGGATGTTACTATCAATACTACAGGCGTACGTTACTTGGCATTTGCTTATAAGATGGATAAGCCCACGAGTGTTGTAGTAACTGATGCGACAGTGGTTTACGGCACAGCCCTTAATATGAACGAGTACGCTACCGCAACTCACGGGGCAGTTCCTACCAATACTCCTAGAGCAGGGGGACTAAGACAGGTTGAATATACCTATACTTGGTTTACCGAGGGCACAACAAAAGAGGTTTACGATAAGCCAGCCCAATTCTATTCGGAAAACGGAGTGCTTTATGCCGTTTCCGAAAGCGGAGTATATGCGGTAATAGCAACCGCTACTATTACGATTAACGGTGTTGCCCTTTCTACCAGTACGGAAGGTTACGACGTTACGGCAACCTTTACAATAAAACCCATTGTGCTCAAATCTGTTCCCGTTGCAAACGAGGAAGACACCATACTTTATTACAACGGACAAATACAAGAATTCCCATCATTTGGCGTTTCCGTTGACTTATCTTATGGCGATTACGCAAGTTATACCGAGGAGCAAAAGAATTGGCTTACCTCCGTTTTTGAAAAAGAAAAGACGGGCTATTCTTGGTATTATCAAAGCGATAACGCAAACAATGGCGACAAGTGGGGGTACGGATTAAAAGAACAACTAATTGCTCTACAATTCACAAGTGCACTTGGTACCAACAATGGGGCAAACTTGTTTGAGCCCGCGGTAGTAAACGGAGCAACTCCCTTTATGCACGCAGGTACTTATGCCGTTAACGAGGTGGATTTGCGTAAATACAACGCAGGGGACACTAACGTTAACGCTAATGCTAACATAAACTTTGTTTGGTCCAACTCCGGCACCCAAAGTTCTACTGCATACGGTGACGTTACCGCTACAATTTTACCCGCTAAACTAGATATTTACGCACTATATTCTCGTAAGTCCTTTGGTACGATTAGCGATCCCACCGTTAATGTTTTGGAAGGCTCCTATGAAAGCAAGTTGGGTTATCCTATGAATGGTAACTCCAATTTGGAGGACGACCCCGCATCTTACCTATTCGTAGTAGGACTATTAGGTAATGATTACAACACGTATGCAAGGAGTCTTGCTAATTGTTGGCGTAGGGAAATAGGGGATGACGGCGGCCAAGGCGCAGGCCTTTATGCAATTTACTTTGATTTGTTTAACGAAAGCGGTGTTGCAAGTGGAGTCGCTGGACTACTAAACAACTATGGTATATCTATTAATGCACTTACCGATACTAAAGCCTCCGCTAACGGAAAGGTTTATAAAGATACAACCTATGGTGGTATTAAGTTCTACCGTGTAACCGGCATAAACGATAACGGCACGCCCAATGATTATACCGACGACGTCTTTGGTAACTTTAGTGTTTGCGAGAACGCGTTTAACTATCTATCAGCAACCGACAGCATCGGAGAAACCTTCAAAAACTTTGAAATTCTCCCCATTGTTTTGGGAACTCCTACCCTAAAAGAATCCGGCACTCTTACCTATGACGGCACCTTCCAATACGTAGAAGTAGTATTTGGTACCCTTACTAATGGTGGTATTGCAGGTATCGATACCAAGTTTGAAGGAATATCAGTTCCCGGTAACTGGCATGAACTTGACGATGCCGGTAAACAAGAGTACGTTGACAACCATAAGGGTAGCGCCCAAGTAGTAGGAACCAATGCTAATGGTGATACTGTCGATGCAAGTAAGCCGGCAATAGATGGCATTGGTACCTATAACTATTTGCGCTTTGGACAAATAAACGCAGGTACGTATAGCGTTCTTGTCGTTGACGTAACTAATAGTAACTACAAGTTTGAGGGCTATTTCTTGGTAGAATGGACCATAGAAAAAGCCGCCATTTCTATAAATCACTCTGCAGTCGGTTCCAGTATCTTTGGTACCACTAACTATGGTGGATACTCCTTTACCTTTAGTAATATTGCAAGCGGTGACGAAGTAGGCTTTACTACTAATGAAACGTCTCCCAACGACATAGGTTTCCGCTACACCAACGCTCCTTTAAATAAACAATTTGTTGGCGGTACACCTTACTATTACTATGGTAAATACGTTGGTCAATATTCAGTAACATTCTCCAATCCTACCACTATAGCATTCAGAGAACATACGGATCTCTATGGCGTTCACGATAACAACAACTACAAGTTTGCCGAGGATGACGTAGATAGGGGCGGTGAGTGGGAAATAACCGCACGTGCCCTAACCCTTTCCGAGACTGCAACTCGTACTCACGAGGATATGGTTTACAACTACAACGTTGCAAAGGGTATTACGGTTACCATTACCAATTTCTTTGATGCCAACTTTACTACCGGTGACGTTGCTCCCGATTTCTTGAATAATATTGGTACCTATCTAACCTTTGGCGCGGAAGTAAGCACTACTGCAAACGAGCCCACACATGGTGATTTATCCCTTGAAGATACCGGCGCTTTGACCTATACCTTTACAGCATTTGATAGTGCTACCTATTATGCAAGCGTTACGGAAACGACTTTCACCCATGAAAGCGTAGTATATAACAACTATACCATTTCTCAAAAGACCTACAACTACGAGATTAATCCCAAGGTCATCCGCCTAGAGTGGATACTTCTTGACGGCGCTAACAACCCTGTTGTTGATGCTAATGGTAAGAATATTTTCTCCGTAGAGTACGATAAAGTTACCACTTATACACTAACCGCAGGTTTCCTAATAGGGGGTGCGGGTGAATACTCCACAACCGATTACAAGGTTTACGCGGAAGATTACGACGCCATTAGCGGTAAGATAACCGCCACTCGTGCTGGCACAAAGAACGTTGGCATAACCCTTGTAGGAACTACTAGTGCAAGTCAAGTATCCAACGAAAACGCCGAAGAAGTTTATGTTGTAACCGCTAACCAAATTAGCGGTAACTACCTAATTGACAATACAAATACCGAAGATGAAGGTAAGCAATCCCAAACTTGGGAAATTAGGCGTAAAGTAATTAACGGAATAGACTTTGGACCGGAAAGGGGTGCCGTATATGATTACAATGGTCAAGAATACTCCGTAAGTTTCAATTTGAACTTGATAGAGGGTGACACTATAAGTAATTTTACCGCAGATGAAATTGATATGGTTACCAACGCAGAGGCTAGGATAACTACTACCGGTTACACCTTTGTTGGAAAAAATGCCGGTGTCTATACGTTGATTGCCTCTACAACCAACAAGAAAATAGATCGCAACTATATCCTCTCGTTTACGGCAAACTTTGACGAGGAAACTCCTTTGTTTACTATTCTCCAGAGAGTGCTTTCCTTTGACTTTACCTCCACTACGGCAATTTATAGCGCATCTGCTATAGAGTCGTTTGTTGCAACGGCTAACCTTGTTGCAGGCGACGATTTATCTTGGGAATACGTCTATACCGTAAAAGAAGTTTACGGCACTTGGACAACAGTGGGTACAGAAATAAGTGGCATTATCAATGCCGGTGTTTATACTGTATCTATTAAGAAAGGTGAAGAAAATATTAACCAATATCTAACAGGTGAAAGTGCTGGAAACTACACCCTTAAGGATGCAACCGAAATCAGTGCTGACTGCACTGTAAATCGCTACACGGTATCAATTGATGCAAGCGTGATTATCGTTCCCGTTGCTCCCAACAACACCTATAATGGCGGTACTTATTACGTAAACTTTGCAAGTATTGCCCAATATCTATTGGACGGCACTGGTACCGATCCCAACAACGACAAGACCGAGGCGACTTATAGTTGGGAAGTCGCCGGAGATCTTAGCGCTGTTAATGCCGATACCTATTCCACAACTATTAGTGGCATAACCAAGAACGATAGGGGTGAGGATAACTACAAACTTGCTCAATCTGTTTCCGCTGACTGGGAAATCGTAAAACGCGAACTTACCATAGAGTGGGTACCATTTAATACCTATTACTACAATTCTTCCAACCTTGCCAATAAGGGCGGGGCTGTGGAAAGTGGTAACGGCACGTTGGGAACACCTTTCCAATATTATTACAACGGAGTAGGTGCGTTAAATTCTCAGGACGCTCGCGAAGTAGGTGTTTACGTTATCGTTAAAGAGGGACTCCTTGACGGGGATATCGTTCAACTCGCAATAACCGAAAAAATTGCTAACACGAACGCCTTCTATACCTCAACTTTTGACGATAATTTATTAGATAATACGTATAGTTCATCTGCAAGCGGTAACAAGATTACCATTAGCCAAAATAACGTTACTATGCTAATTGCAACCTCTGTTGCAGTATCCGGTAACACAAACGGACTAGACGTTAAAGTTTACAACAAAGAAGGTAACGAAGAACAAAACTATACCCTAATATACAAGATGTATGGCTCCAATGAGGCAAGTGATGATTATAGTTCTTGCTACTATAACATTTCTGCTCGTCCCGTTACGGCAACTTGGTCTTTGGATGGCTCGCAAAACTTGAGCGTTACCTATGACAAAAATGAGCACGAAATGAGCGCAACCATCTTTGGTATGGTTGAAGGTGTAATAATTGAGCCCATTATAGGCGGTGTAAATAATAAAATCAATGCAGGCACCTATACTGCGGAAATAACCAACCTAAACGACACCAACCACGTTCTTACCGCTGGTAAATCTCAAGATTGGAGCATCTCCCAAAAAACTATTTCCTCATTTAGTTGGGATACCGATACCTTCGTTTATGACGGACTTGAACATAATCCTACTGCAATCGTAAATACCGTTGCAGTAGGTAGCGGTACCTCTACCGACGGCAAAGCATACGAAGGCGATACCATAAACTTTACCTATGACGGTGACCGCAATCAAGTTTTAGTAGGGGATGCTTACTCCATTGAGATTATTGGTATAGATAATCCCAACTACGTACTTGATACCTCCGACTCCGCACTCACTACAAAGGCTTATTCTATTACCGCTCGCGTACTTACCATATCTTGGAGCGCAGAGTCCGCTATTGAATATGACGGCACTACCAAAAAGATAACTCTTACCATATCTAACTTGGTGGATACCGACTATAATACCAACGTTGACTTTATAATTTCCGTTTTGAACGGAAAGGTTGCGTATGAGTCTGTTTCCGAGGCAAGCGTATCCGAAGGCATATATACACTATCCTTTAACACGAAAAACGTTAATGATTACGGCGTATCTGTTGCACTAGATAGCACGAAAGCACGTTTTGATTGTTATTCGCTTTCCGGCACAACGGAAAAAGAGTGGTCCATTACACCCAAAATCGTTCAATTAACTTGGAAGATTGACGGCAACGACGTGGCAAATGCTTCAGTTGAGTATAACGGAGAATTCCACACCATAACGGCAATCGTATCAAACAAAGCGGTTAATAACGATGAAGTTTTGGTTACCCTTGCTGGCAATGCTAGTGCAAAGAACATGGGTACTTACACCGCAACCGCAGAATCACTCACGGGCGCAAATGCTGGTAACTATACTTTATTGAATTGTGCGAACACCTCCTATGAGTGGAAGATTACTCCCAAACTAATTACAGCAAGTTGGAACGTGGGTGCTTACACTTATAATGGCGATTATCAATATCCCTCGCTATCCGTAAACGGCCTTATCCAAACCGATACGGTTTACTTTGCAATAGAATTTTACAATGCAGAGGGAACGTTAGTTGTTTCTAAAGCGGTAAGTGGCACGGGCAATGGATCCTATACCTTTACTTCCTCAAATCCCAGCACGCACGAACAAGGAGAAAGTATCAATGCAGGTACTTACTCCGTAAGGTTTAATGGTATCGTTTACAACGACGACACTCTCAATAATGATCAAGAAAACATTAACTACTCCTATAACGGAGAGGTAAACAACACCGCTTACACTATTGCGAAGAAGACCATTAACGGTACCGGTGTTTGGAAATATGCTACCGCTACAACCGAGCCTAGCGAATACGAACACGGCGCAACCCAAATCGTATATAACAAGGTAGAATATACCCTCACTTCCGCCCTTGACGAGAGCGTTCTTTGCACTCGCGTGGATACAAAAGTAAAGGACAGCGTTACCGTTTCCTATGAAGGTAACGCACAAACCAATGCGGGCACTTATACCGCAAAGATGAATTTGAATGATACCAACTACGTGCTCGGTAGTAACTCCACGCAAGCCTGGACTATTCAAAAGAAAGAAATTACCATTAATTGGCTACTTGATGGCGAAAGCATCCTCTCAAAGGCATATGATGGTCAAAATCACATCATTACCGCAACTATAGGCGGTTTAATTGCGGGGGACACTTGTGCTATTAACTTGAGCGGTACCCTTAGTGCAACAAACGTTGGTGCCTATACCTCAGAGGCTACTAGCGTAAGCAATAACAACTATGCACTTCCGTCAACGAAGACCGTCGAGTGGAGCATTACTCCTCGCGTTGTAGTTGTTTCTTGGTCTGCCGATTCATTTACCTATGACGGCACGGAAAAGACTGTTACTGCAACGATAACAAATATTGTCGGTGCAGATAGTTGCAATTTGACTATTAGTGGAAACTCCGCAACCAATGCGGGTGACTATACCGCCCAAATTACTGCAATTGATAACACTAATTACACCATAGAGGGCGCCGAAAATCTCACCCATAACTGGATTATCAATACGCGTGCACTCACTCTTTCTTTCAATAGTGCAAGTCTTGTTTACAACGGTGCAAAGCAAGGTATAGACCTCATCGTAAGCAACCTTGTTGCAAGTGACCTAGAAAAGATTAATTTGGGTAACTTTACTTACGAAACGCAACCTAGTCTTGATGTTGAAGAGGGCAAGGTTGACGGAAAATACTATATGTATTTCCGCGCAGTAAATGCTGGTGAATATAGTGTAAATGTTACTGCTTTTGATAATGATAACTATACTATTAATGCTATTGAGTCTAGTTTTGAAATTGCAAGCAAACCCTTGACGATTTCTTCTTGGAATTACTCTGATGGTTCTTTAACGGGCTCTAACCAATTCACGTTTACTTATTCTGGTAAGACCTATACGCTAACCCCCGTTGTTGAGGGCGTCGTAGGGGATGAGGTAGTATCTCTCGACGTTACTAACAACGTCAAGACAAATGCCGGCGATTATACGATTATCGCAGTCCTTGATGGTGTAAACTATCCCAACTATCAAATGACCACCGTAAATAAAGCGTGGACTATTCAAAAGAAAGAAATCGGCCTAACTTGGGCATTTGACGGCACCGATACCTTTACTTGTGTTTATGATGGTGCATACCACGAAGTAACTGCGACCGCAACCGGTATGATAGGTGAAGATAAGGTTAACGTTACCGTTGATAACGGACGTAACAAACAAGCAAATCAATATACTGCAACTGCTACGGGCGTAGATAATTCCAATTACACTCTTCCCGCCCAAGTAACCCAAGATTACGAAATAGAGAAGAGAGTGGTTGCATTTACTTGGAAACTTGACGGACAAAACGTAACTACCGTTGAGTATAACGGCTTGGCACACTCTGTAATAGCAACCGTATCTAATCCCGCAAGCGGTGATAACGTTAGCGCAACTTATACGGGACAAGTTAAGAGCGGTAACGGAGTGCTAACCAACGGCAATACCGCAACCGATAAGTCAACATATGTGACCGTAGTAGCATCACTCAGTGATGAAGTAAACTATGCATTGCCCGGCGAGGAAGATAGGACCATCGAGTGGACTATTACTCCCATCCTTTTAGGCATATCTTTCGTGGAAGGCACCTTCACCTACAATGGTACGGCACAAGGTATCAAAGTGGTAGTAACTGGAATAGTAAGTGCCGATAACAACGATAGCGACCTTGTTCTAAATGCAGTATTTGACGGAACGATAGGGGAATCCGTAAGAGAAAATGGCACGTTGACACAAGACTTTACCGCAATTTCTGCAGGAACCTACACGTTAAGCAGTGTTTCATTGGCTGGCTCAAAGAGCGGTAACTACGGCTTACCACAAACGACCTCTTGCGAGTTTACCATTTCACCTCTAGCAATAGCTGTTTCATGGAGTGGTGGCGATTGCGTTTACAACACTCAAAATAGAAACGTATCCGCAAGTGTAACCAACCTTGTATCAGGCGATAGTTTGAATTTAACTTACAAGACCGTTGGCAACACCTCCGCTTACTCCGTAGCAGGCGCAAATGGTGTTGGTAATATTGCAAAGGATGCCGATGCTTACGCAACCACGATAACGGGCGTTGATAACGCTAACTACACCTTGAGCGGTGCAATTAACTTGGTAAAGAATTGGACCATTAGTGCAAAGGAAATCACCGCAATTACTTGGAGTGAAAACGAGTTTGAATACAATGGTACTCCACGTACTCTCATTGTTACCGTAGCAAGCGGTGCTACAACCGATTACGACGGCAAGATTTACACCGGCGATACTTTGAATTTGGTTTACGTAGGAGAGGCTACAACCAATTACGGAGCCGAGGCAATTAACGGCAATACCGCAACCAATGCCGGTATATACAACGTTACTATTAGTGATAGTGGTAACCGCAACTACGTCATTAATGATGCCCAAGAAACCCTTACCATAACCCAATTGACCTTAAGTGCAAGTTATAGTGACGTTACGGATAGCGATATCACGGATAGAAAATTCATTTATAATGGTAAAGCACAAGGTATTAGAGTGGCTGTAAGCGGAATAGTAAGTGCCGATAATAACGACAGTGATATTACTCTAAATGCGGTATTTAATGGAACGATAGGGGAATCCGTAAGAGAAAATGGTACGTTGACACAAGACTTTACCGCAATCAATGCTTCTAGCGAGCCCTATGTATTAACTTTAACCCTAGGCGGTGCAAAGAGCGGTAACTATATTATTGTTTTGGCAGATCAAACGTTTACCATTAGTAAGAAGGAAATTACTACGGAAATAAGTGCCGAAATACTAGCAAACGACATTGTTTACGATGCTTATGAAATAGAAGATAGTGATTTGAACGTAGTATTCAATAACCTTATCACAGGTGAAAGCCTATCTTCTGCAACCGACTTTACAATCACCTACAAAGTGGGTGAGGATACCCTTGCAACTAATCCAAAGAACGTTGGCTCATATTTAGCGGTAGTGTCACTAAGCGATACCGTAAACAACTATAAATTAACCGGCCAAACGGAATTCTCGTTTAATATTACCGAGTACGAGATTACTCCTTCCATGATTACTTGGACTTTGGGTGGTGTAAACGTTAATGTTAATTCACTAGTATATCAACAAAATCAAGCGAAGACGATAGTTGCAAGCGTAAATGACGGGGTATTTGGCGTTCACGCTGGCAAGAGCATTGCTCACACCTACTTTGGATTCTGTACTTGTGGTGCAAATGCAAATAGTGCAACCGCAGAAGGCGTGGACCTAGAGCATCAACACTTCTTGAGCGATGGTGAATTCCAACAAAACGGACCTAGTCACGCTGGTACCTACTGGGTAACCTTGTCATTAAGTGGTGGTGATAGTGCAAACTTCAAGTTTGAGGGATTTGATGGCTATAGCGACACCGCATATTTCAATAATGACGGCGCTAACGATTATTTAGTATGGAATAACTCTTCCGAAAAGGCTATTGATAAAGCATTGCCCGCCATTACCAATACTCAAACCGCACTTAAGTTTGGCGTTGAAAGAAGTATGAGTATGCAAGGTTCTGTTTTAGTGCCTACTCCTCAAGAACTACCTTATAAAGGCACATTCTATACTGCGGGCGCAAACGAACTACCTTATCTTTCTGCAATTTCTGATGGCGCGGATATCGAGGTAATCGTAAATGGCGTTCCTTATACTTATGAAACATACGAAAATAGCAATATTGTAAAGAATGCAGGCATATATTCCATTAAAATATATGATAAGAATGCCTCTTCTGGTGGTCAAACGATTATTGACTGCGATATCATCAACACTGATTCTGAACTTGAGCACAACATAACCTTGACTGTTACCAAGGCAAAAGTAACCATAATCTCTAATTGGACCAAGGTTTATGATAAGACAACCGCCTTTACTGGAATTACCTACAACAAGGATATTACTTACCAAACTGGTAGCGATGGTATAATCACCGGTACTACTGCAAGCATTAGTGCGGTATTTGATAATATAAACGCAGGTAACCGCACGCTAGCCGTAACGATTAGCGGAGGGGATGCCTCCAACTATTACCTCGTATTAGGCGACCTTGTAGAAGGTGAAGACTATGAAGTAAATGGTAACGTTTACACTATTGCTAATAGTGTTGCAAGCATTACGCCCAAAACGATTAACGTAACAGGAGATGCCGATAAGATATTCGACGGCACTAGCGCGCTTTCCAATTTTGCAATTAGTAGTAGCGATATTATTGCGGGCGACAGCGTAACCGTAAGTGGTAACTATGCAGCAGCAAACGTAGGTACTCATAGTATTATTCTTTCATCCGACAACGCAAACTACATTATCGCTAGCGATATTGATGCAACGGGTACTATTTCTCCCAAGGCACTCAATGTTGAGTGGACAAACTCCGGCGCATCTTACACCTACAACGGCACCGAGCAAGGCGTTAGTGTAGTAGTAAGCGGAATGATTGAGGGCTTTGAGGAAGAAATAGTTTACAGTAACGCATTAACCGCAGTTAACGCTGGTGGATATAGCGTACAAATTAGCCTTAATGCTAACTCCAACTATACTTTGAGCGGAGCAACTACTACCGCAACTTGGACTATTGCCAAGAAAGAACTTGTTGTTGAGTGGCAAAAGGGCAATGAGTTTGATAATGAGTACAAAGCAGTTTACGCAAATATCGCAAGAACTATTACACCCGTAGTAAGCGGTGTTATAGAGGGCGATAACTTAGATTATATCATTACCGGTAACACGGCAACCGATGCAAATAAATATACTGCATCAGTTGCGCTTAATGGTGCAGATAAAGACAACTATGCACTACCCGCTAACGCAACCTTGAATTGGGAAATTGTCAAAGCCGATATAACCGGTATTACCTTCGCGGGTGCAACCTATATATATAATGCGCGCGCGCAAGGAATAACCATTTCCAAAACTACTTCACAACACGGAGTACCTCTAGACGTTGTATATTCAGGTGGTAGTACAAAGACCGAGCAAGCAATAAGCGGTGAAAACGCGAGTGTTAACGTAGGCACCTACACCATTACTGCTACAATAGAGGCAACTCAAAACTACAACGAACTAGTATTAAGTGCACAATTAGTTATAGATAAGGCACAAATTGAGGGTGTAACCCTTGCATCCTTAACCGATATTTATGACAAGACGGAAAAGTCCATTTCCGTAAGCCGTTTAACCACCTTGTTAGGAGATACCATTACCGTTACCTATAATCTTAGTGGTACCACTCTTGGTAACGTTACAGTTAATAAGGTAGGCAATAGTGCAACCGATGCTGGTACTTATGAAGTGACTGCAACTCTAAACGCAGGCGATAACTATGAAGAAAAATCACTTACTGCAACCCTAATTATTAGTACTAGGGAAATAATAGTAACTTGGAATGCCCTTGCCGGCAATACTGGTGTTTATAACGGAAAAGCACAAGGTGTTGAATTAAGCATAGGCAACATTGTTGAGGGTGATAGTATTACACTCAATATTACTAATGATGGTGACGTTGAAAACGTTGAATTTACTTCTTCCTCTTCTAGCACTACCTATACTGCAGTTAATGCATCAACCAAGGTTTTGGAAATCACCGCGCTTGATGGTGCAAGCAAGCATAATTACGCACTTCCTGACACCAATCTTTCTACCTCTTTTGAAATTGCAAAGCGCGAAATCGTGATAGAGGCTTGGAGTGATGGTGAAAACACCTATACAAGTGACCAAGATATATCCTTTGTTTACGCAAAGACCACATATACTCTAGTACCTGTATATGCGGATGCAACGGAAACAAACGGTATAGTAGCGGGCGAGGAATCATCAATTGAAATCCTAATTGCGGGCAATAGTTACGTTGATGCAGGCAACTATGAGGCAACTGCAACCCTCAAAGAAAACACCAACTACGTTATGACTGCCTCCACAAGAAACTGGCGCATTACCGCAAAAGAGGTTACTATCGATTGGTCCGGCGCAATTACCACCAAGACCTATACTGCACAACCTCAAACTATTACTGCACAAATAGAAGGACTAATTGGTAATGATACCGCAACCTTGATTTATGCGGGCAATGAGGCAACCAACGCAGGCAAATATACCGCTAGTGTTACTGGAATAGAAAACAACAATAACTACGTACTCGCACAAGATATACCCACTCTATATTGAGAAAACAATCCTACATCTATTGCGTACTTTACGATGAATAGCCTTGAGGTTGTTTACGAT
>JAZSKG010000153.1:0-3647 GCA_045534735.1 Candidatus Stercoripulliclostridium sp. | reverse complement strand
TACCCTCCCCCTACCTAATGACAAGTGGTCAATATTCCAACACCGATGGTGACTTTATGATAACCATAGATGGAGAACCCATAGCCACCACCGAAGAACTAATAGAATTCTATAAATCTCGCCCATATTCCAAGATTGACGGAGAATGGATTTATCCATATCAAGTGGAAGAAAACGGAAAGACTAGGTTAGAAAACTATTGGGAAAACTCCAGAGTTGACGTTGATGGAGTATCCACTCACACTACAAATCTTGTTAATACCGTGTACTTCGTTGGTGTTGGACAAAACGGAGCAGAGGGTGCTAACTTTATTACCAATGAAGATGGTGAAATCGTACTTGATAGCGTTCGTTACACCACCGACGGCGACAATATGGTACTAGAATATTCTGCCACTTGCGGTAACGACCCTAATGGTGAAAACGTAGAACAAATCAGTAACGGCCACCTCAACGTTGGCATAAACTTTAAAGTTCTACTAATGGAACGTACTTTTGAAGAAATAGATAAGGTATGGAGAAATAATTAAACAAAAAAGAGCCGACGGCGTCGGCTCTTTATTTTTTACGTTTTATAAACTTTCTATAAATTCGCTTATTGCACTCTTATATCCCTCGTTATCCTTGAATACGGCTTGTGCGTGACCAGCAGATTCAACTATGAACTTTTGCTTTTTAGAAGTACAACTCTCATAACAGGCATTGGTCATATAGTAAGGAATAAACATATCCTTAGCGCCGTGTATGAAAAGAATGGGGACAACACTATTTGCAACTGCTTTAACTGCACTATCACGGAAATCAACTTTTGCAAATCTTTTAGCAAAATATTCTGCTATTTGTAAAATGGGGAAGGGGGAAAGATTATAGATTTGCTTAATTTGATAATCAAAAACGTCCCAAGGCTTACTAAACGCACTATCGCTTATTATTCCCTTAACTTCCTTACCCAATTTTCCAGAGGTCAACAAAGCAGAGTTTGCTCCTACGTCTATACCGTGAATGATAATTTCTCCACCGGGTACCATTTCTTTTACGTGATTTATCCAGTAAAGAAGGTCTTGGGACTCCTTTTTACCAAAGGTGATGTGCTTTCCGCCACTTTCTCCTTGTCCCCTATTGGTTACAAGTAGTACGTTAAAGCCATTTTCCATATAGAAAGGCACTAAATTAGAAAAACATTTTACACCACTCGTAAGATATCCCGGCAAACAAATTACGGTCTTTTTGTTTTCGGTATTCTTGTAAAATCTAGCGAATAACCTTACGTTATCCTCTACTCTTACGGATTCCCAAGAAAATGACGTGCCCTTTAAAGCAGAATAGGCATCGTCACGGAAGTTTAAGAAATCTTCTAAATCGGGGCCCATTGCACCAACGTACGGGCTATCTATAAGTTTGTCTAATTCCTCTCTTCTATGGAAGAGGTCTCTATACGTCAAGTAACCCAAAAGGAAGAATATGGCTATTATGATGCCACATGCTATCAATAAACATCCTATGGCAAGACCGGCTATTTCAGGTGTAGTCATAATTAACTCCTAAAAATTCTCTTTTCTATTTCTAATTATACCCTCAACGGCAACTTTTTGTAAAGTATTTTATCTTGAAGAAACCCTTTTAGATATGCTATAATACCATTAGCGACCATATTTTGAGGTGGATAATGAAACTTTTCGTCATGACCGATATTCATTTATATTCCAAACGCAACTGGCTTAGTAACCCCTACGAATGGGAAAGAAAGGCAACTCAGATGCAAATGCGTGAGTCGGAAGACATCATTAGAGAGGCGTTAGACGTCGTTGTACGCGATAATGACACTAATACCGTTTTGATTACCGGCGACCTTACGGACAACGGGGAAATCAACTCTCATGAAGACCTACTCAAAATATTTGAAGAGTACACTCAAAAAGGGCTAAGAATACTGGTAACAACCTCAACTCACGACTATCGCGAATTAACGGATACCCCCTTTAGTGCGCCGGATGAAAATAAGGGTTTTTCCTACGGATATGATGAAAATTATAATTATAAACCCTTCCTCCCCTGCGCTTGTCGTGAAGACTTACGCAAGTGGTATGCTCCCTATGGAAGAGATGAGGCCTTGTCCATTCACCACGACAGCATGTCCTACTCCTATGAATTAGATGATAAGCATAGGCTAATTGCCATAAACGACGACTTTATTACCAATAGAAAAAATAGACAACGTGGACTAGGCGACAGTCTAATAGAATGGATAATTCGTGAAGCGAAGAGGGCAAAGGAAGAAGGTAAAACCATAGTTTGCTTTACCCACCACCCCATTCTTACTCCCAGCCCTATCTACAAACTTATAGGTGCTCGCGATATGCTTGCAAACAACCTTGAAATCGCCAACCTTTTTGCAGATAACGGCATCAACGTAATTTATACGGGACATTCACATATTCACGATATAGAATACCATAAGAGCGAAAATGGGAATCTTTTATACGATATTTCAACCGGAGCGCTCGTTGGTTCTCCTCCCGTAATGCGCAAGGTAGAGTATCTTGAAAACGGAAACTTAGATGTAAAAACCATAGTACTTGAAAGTCTTTCTCGCTTTGACCTTAAGGGTAAAACTTTACCTAACTATTGTAGAGAAGGTTTCTTTGGCATGATAGAAGATATGGTTTCGGAAATGGGTGGAGATATGATAAATTTTGCAATTTACGCAAACTCCATATCCATTCGCCCCTGGACCGTCTACCAGTATTGGTGGATATTTAAAACGGTTGGTCTTTTCTTGAACAATCTATCCGTTGGTTCGGTGTACAAATTGTGCAAAAAAGAAAGTGGTCTTAGTCCCAAAGACGTTGAGCCCATCAAAAAGAAAAAGGTGGTGCCCATTATACTTTCCATGGTAGAAAAACTTTATGCGGGTAACGCAGACTTTTCTCCGGAGGGCGCAGAGTTTAAAATCATTATGGCAACCATTTCCATAATTGATAATCTAATTTCAACTCTCGGCATAGACCTTAAAAAACTAATCGGGTTTTCCTCGGTAAAAGAAATCGTAGAACCCCTTGCTTATAATAATGGCATTGACGACTATAACGCTATAATCAATCCACTGCAAGAGCCGGAGAAAAAACCGCCTCTACCCTCTTTTGAGTCCAAAAAGGGATTGGGTATTATTATTTCATTAGTGCTAGCAGAAATAGTCACCACCCCCGTTTTAATTCCAAGTGCAATTATTCTAACCGTACTCATTGCTTTACGTGGTAAATTTAATCCCTACAAGAACTATAAAAAAATATTGCCACCAAGAGTTAACAAGTCAAAAGCATAAGTTTCAACAACATTAAAAGCGCCTCAAAACGAGGTGCTTTTTATTTTATATGAATAAAATAACTTGACTAAGGCGCGTTCGTAACTTATAATATGTACGTATGCGTGCGTATGCGCATGCAAATAATTATAAAATTAATTAACGAATTCACTTACGGAGGTTTTTCAATGAGCAGAAAAATGACTATTGATGGCAATACCGCTGCATCGTACGTTGCTTATGCATTCAGCGAAGTAGCCGCTATCTACCCCATCACCCCTTCTTCGCCCATGGCAGAAGTTGCTGACGAATGGTCTGCACAAGGCGTTAAGAACATGTTTGGTCA
>JAZSKG010000080.1:0-1828 GCA_045534735.1 Candidatus Stercoripulliclostridium sp. | reverse complement strand
GCTATTTTGATGAATCCTAAAGTATGGGAAGCAAGTGGTCACATCGGTGGCTTCTCCGACCCTCTTATGGATTGCAAGTCTTGCCACTCTCGTCATCGCGCTGACAACTTAGTAGAGGAATACATTGCAAAAAATGGTTTAGACGTTAAAATCGCTGGTTGGACTAACGAACAATTTGAACAGTTTATTGCAGAAAATAAAATCAAATGCCCCGTTTGTGGTAATGCAGATTTTACCGGAATAAGAAAGTTTAACCTTATGTTTAAAACCTTCCAAGGAGTAACTGAAGATAGCATAAACACTGTTTATCTTCGCCCTGAAACTGCTCAAGGTATATTCGTAAACTTCAAAAACGTACAACGTACCACTCGCAACAAGGTTCCTTTCGGTATTGCACAAATCGGTAAATCATTCCGTAATGAAATTACCCCCGGTAACTTCATTTTCCGCGTAAGAGAATTTGAGCAAATGGAATTAGAGTTCTTCTGTGAACCCGGAACCGACATTGAATGGTTTAACTACTGGCGTCAATTCTGTAAAGATTGGTTACTAGGATTAGGTATTAAAGAAGAGAACCTTCGTCTTCGTGATCACGACAAAGAAGAATTATGTTTCTATTCTAACGCAACTACCGACTTTGAATTCAAGTTCCCCTTTGGTTGGGGCGAACTATGGGGTATTGCTGATAGAACCGATTACGACCTAAATCAACACATAAAGACTTCTGGCAAAGATTTAAGTTACATTGATCCTGTTACAAACAAGAAATATATCCCTTACGTTATTGAGCCTTCACTAGGTGTAGAACGTATGGTTCTTACAGTCCTTTGCAATGCTTATGATGAAGAAGAGTTGGAGGGTGGAGATAGCCGTATTGTACTACGTTTACATCCCACTTTAGCACCTTACAAAGTTGCCGTACTACCTCTACAAAAACAACTCAACGAAAAAGCAGATGAACTATATAGAACTCTTATAAAAAAGTTCCCCACTGCATACGATGCAAGTGCAAGTATTGGTAAACGCTATCGTAGACAAGATGAAATCGGTACCCCCTATTGTGTAACCGTTGACTTTGATACTTTAGAAGACAACACCGTTACCGTACGTGAACGTGATACCATGAATCAAATTAGAATGAATATTGACGACTTAGTTGCATATCTTAGTGAAAAAATAGCATACTAGGAGGAACAAATATGTTTAAAAAAATAAGCAAGAAGGCATGGATTGAGATTGGTATATCTGCTGGCATTTTTGTTGTTATTGCTATTGTTACAGCGTTTTATGATTTGCAAATCAACAAGGCTTTAGATAATACCAACTCTTTATTCGGTCAATACTTTGCTAATCTTGGTGAGATGCCCACTTACCTTGCCGCACCAATTCTAGGTGGAATTTTATTCCATCAAAATTTTGGTAAAAGTTCTAAGCAAAAGTTTGTTTTGAACAAGGTTGGAGGAACTCTAATAACCTTCGTTGGTTATATTGCTGCAATATTCATGTGGTTCTGGGATAATTTTGTTGATAAAAACGTTATGTATAGCATCATATATATAATTGTTTTCTCAATGATAATGACATTCTTAACCATCCTTGCATTCCATGCAATACCTAAGGAAAAAAGAGAAAAGGTATTTTGGTTTGCCCTATTCCTCGCATTTGTAGCAGCACTAGGCAATCTTATTGTTGCTATAATGAAAATAGTTTGGGCTCGTCAACGTTATCGTACTATGACCCCTGGTAATCCTCAATATGGCGCTGGTCTACATGACTTATATCCTGGCTACAATTACGACGGCTATACTCCTTGGTACATCATTAATTC
>JAZSKG010000196.1:0-2354 GCA_045534735.1 Candidatus Stercoripulliclostridium sp. | reverse complement strand
AATTATTAAACGAACAATAATATTGCTACTAGTACTACTACAACGAATGGAACGAAGGAGCACCAGAAACCAATTTTTCTCTTTTTTGCGTTATACTTTTTGCGAATAGCATAACCTTCTACGTTGGGAATCGCCTTTCTTGCACTACTAGGTATACGAGAAGACTCAAAATACTTTGCCATACCGAACTTTTTGCCCTTGTAAGCGTAAATGTCGTCGGTACCGCTAACGTATTTCTTGTAGAAGGGTAATTCTTCCTTTTTGACGCCTCTTAAATATGGTGGTACGTAGCCTTTTTTCTCGCTAACGAGTTTTGCTCCGGGATAAATTTTTACACCCTTCTTGGACTTACCACCTAAAGTAGGAATTTCGCCATAAGCAAAGAAATAATCGGCATAATCATTGGTGATTTCGCCGTATGCATTCTTATCGCTCTTAGAGTTGACAAAACGGCTACCTTCTTGAAGTAGTCCTAGGCCAGCGGGAGCGCAAATTTCACACAAGCATTTTTCTTCAGCCATAAATTCCTCTTCCACAGGGTATACGTACCCTTAGGCATTATATATTATATAATATAGTAATCTTCTTCAAAAGTCAATAGCAAATTTTGATTTTTTTTGCCATTCATAAATATTTTACTCGGGCCCGAAGCAAATATTAACTAATGACAATGAAAATTACAAAAATCTACGAATGTCTATGGCTAGTTTTTCCTCTAAATCAATTATTTTTTTGGTTAGTTCCTTTGCAGGTTCACTTGCGTTAACGTATTGGTTAAGGTATTTGTTTAAACTTTTAACCCCCATGTTGCATCCGTCTGTAATTAGATCTGCTATAGTTTGATCGCTTCCTTCAAACGCCATCTTCATGTTAGTCTTTAGCCAACTCATACTTTTCGCCATGGGGTTTGGCATTTTACCTTCGTCGGCATACTTGTCCAGTTGCTTTTTGAGTTCAGCACCCAACTCCCAATGCCTTTCTCTTGCTTCACTTAGGAACCTTCTCAAGTCTTCGCTTTTAACTTCCTCAAGCACGTCGCCTATAGACGTTACACCCATTTCAATCCCTGCATCACATTCTCTTAAAAGTTTTACGGTATCGTTCATTTTACACTCCTTAAAGTTTAATACGAAAATTATTGCCACTTTAATTCATTCTATACCCAACGCGATTTTATTATTTCTACATTTTTATAGGTCTTCTTTTCTTCCGAATACATAATAAAAAACAAGCGCGTTTTTGCGCTTGTTTGCAGATTTTAGGTTCCCATAAATCTAATTTTAGTTTACTTTTGCCGAGATTTATCATTTACTAAAAGTAAAACAATTCTTCAAACTTTTTGTCTAGTGCAAGACAGATTAAGAGAGCAAGTTTTGCAGAAGGATTAAACTGATTTTTCTCAATAGAAATAATGGTTTGACGAGTTGTCCCTACCATGCGTGCAAGTTCTTCTTGAGATACTTTCTTTTCCGAACGTACTTCTTTAAGGTTATTCTTTAGTATAATATCGTTCATTATATCACCCCTACTATTGCAAGTATACAGTTAGTAATCATTACTAACGCACCAAAAAGTTCTCCTATTGCACCAAGCAAAATTCCAACGTGTTTTCTTTTGGCGATAAAGTATTGGCAAAAATAAAAGGTCGTCGCCCAACTAAAGCATATTCCACCAATCGCAAAGCAAACCGATTTTAATCCAAGTGCACCAAAAAGACAAATAAATGCAAGTGCCACTATTCCGGTAACTATAACGCTAATCCAATTTGACTTAGCAATCTTTTGGTTTTCATACTCGCCTACTTGGGCTTTTTTACTACTGGCCTTCTTAAGAATCTCTTCTCTTTCCATATTTTTCTCCTTATTATATTATTTTCACAAATCTTGCGCGCTCTAGAAATGTAAAGTTTTATTTACATTTTTTCAAAAAATTTTTTAGATTTCAAAAAGAAAGTAAATTCTGCCAAAATTATTGACTTATAGCAAATAATATTATAAAATAGATAAGCATTGGAGAGTTGGCAGAGCGGTCGAATGCGGCGGTCTTGAAAACCGTTTTAGTGAACAGCTAACTGGGGTTCGAATCCCTAACTCTCCGCCACCAAAAGCCTTAACCTAAATGGTTGAGGTTTTTTTGTTGGCAAGAGTTATATGGACGTGCCTTTTGTTTTAGCAAGGAATGTATACGTTATGTATCTACCTAATGAAGATTGCGTTTTATAAGCTAGATACCTTGTAGATATCAAACTTTTTATGAAAAAGCCTATTATTAGGCTTTTATTTTTGATTTATATGTAAATTGGGGTATTGTGGTATACCTTATTCACCACGCTCAAAGTCGGAGGCCAAGCGGTC
>JAZSKG010000089.1:0-24266 GCA_045534735.1 Candidatus Stercoripulliclostridium sp. | reverse complement strand
TATTCTGGTATTCAGCCTACCGGTATTATAACCATAGGCAATTATATCGGTGCTATTGACAACTGGTTGAAATTACAAAACGACTATAATTCCATATTTGGTATAGCAGATTTACACGCACTAACCGTAAGACAAAATCCTGCAGAGTATAGGGCAAGGGCACTTTCCTTCTTTGCACAATATCTTGCCTCTGGCATAGACCCACAAAAGGCAATAATATACTTCCAATCACACGTACCGGAACATACTGAACTTAGTTGGATACTAAATTGTTATACTTACGTTGGCGAAATGACTCGCATGACTCAGTTTAAGGATAAGTCACAAAAGAATGAAGATAACATAAATATGGGTCTTCTTGACTATCCCGTACTAATGGCGGCGGATATACTTCTTTACCAAACCGATCTTGTACCCGTAGGCGTAGACCAAAAGCAACATTTGGAGATCACTCGTGACATCGCAACTCGTTTTAACAACTTGTACTCTCCCACCTTTGTAGTACCGGAAGCATATATTTCCAAGCAAGGCGCAAAGATATTTAGTTTACAAGATCCTACTGCAAAGATGTCTAAGTCCGATCCCGATCCCAATGCCTCGGTTTCCATAATTGAAGATCCCGATAGCATTATGCGTAAGTTTAAGAGAGCGGTTACCGACTGTGAAACCACCGTTGAAATCAGAGACGATAAACCCGGCATAGTAAACCTTCTAACCATTATGAGTGCTATGACTGGGGAAAGTATGGAATCATTGGCAGAACGCTATCGTGATTCCGGTTACGCAAAATTTAAACAAGCCGTTGGTGAAAGCGTTGTAGAAAAACTCAGACCCGTAAGAGAAGAATACAATCGCCTCATCCAAGATAAAGCATATCTAATGCAAGTCGCAAAAGATGGTGCTGATAAAGCAAGATACCTTGCAAGAAAGACCGTAAGCAAGGTTAAACGCAAGATAGGACTAGTGGAACTCAAGTAATGTTTGGATACGTCAATGCAGATAAACCCAATATGCTAATAAAGGATTACGCGGTTTACCGTGCCTATTATTGTGGTTTATGCAAGACGATAGGGCGCAAAAATCCACCACTAATGCGTTTTACCATTAACTACGATATTACCTTTTTAACGATGCTTGCTCACAACTATAACAAAGTTGAGCCGGAGTTCAAGAAGGCGTTGTGCATTGCACATCCAATAGGTAAACCTTTTAGCGTTGTGGTAAACAACCCCGTCCAAGAGTGTGTTGCAGACGTTAATACCATACTTGGTTACTATAAAGCATATGATGATATTGCAGATAGGGGAAGCCTTAAACACCGTATTGCAAAGTGGTATATAAAAGGAAAGTATAAACGCGCTGCAAAGAGATATCCCGAATTAGACGAAGCATTGAAAAAGTGTTTTAAAGAACTTTACGAACTTGAAAAAAGCGGTTCAAAGGACCTGGACGCTACGGCGAAAACGTCGGGAGATATGCTCGTTGCAGTAGCCAAAACTACTACTAAAAATTATGATGATTTACTCATCCGTCTTGCAGATAATCTAGGCCGTTGGATATACGTTATAGACGCATATGACGACTTACTGAAAGACGTAAAAAACAACAACTATAACCCGTTAAAGCCGGATGGAGAATTGACCGAAGAAGTTATAGAAAACATCCAAAAGGTCGTAAGAGAAAAACTTTACTATTACCTTAGTGAAATTAAAAAAGCATACGATCAAATGGATATAACTATTACGGAAGGACCTCTTTCTAACGTAGTGTACGTAGGGTTACGTACTAAGACGGAAGAGGTGCTCAGAACAAGAGGTATGAAATGCAAAAAGACCCTTTTATGATACTCGGAATCACCGAAGAGGTGACCCAAAACGAACTTTATGAAGCATATAAGAACGCTCGCAAAGAGTGGGAAGGTAAGAGATTTCTTCCCGGCGAAGAGGGCGAGTATGCTTGCGAACGCTTGGACGAAATAGAGCAAGCGTACAGGGATGCAGAAGAGGTTTTGCGTAGTAAGGAAGTCATAGTTCCAGAAGTTGTAGAACCGGCAAGCGACGACGAATATTTAGAAATAGATAATCTTGTTAAGGCAAGGAACTACAACGAGGCCCAAGAAAAATTGGATGGCATTAAAATTAGAGGAGCCAAATGGCACTTCTTACAATCCATAATTTTTGCTGCTACCGGTAGAAACTTAGAGGCGCTTGAAAACCTAAAAACTGCAACCATCATTGAGCCCGATAATAAAGCCTATGCCGAGGCCTACGGACGCATGCAAGAGAAACTTGGCAAACCTCAAACACAAGGCTTTTACGCATATAGGGACAACGGCGACTATAACGAAAATCGTAGGTCGTATCGTGATGATGGTTATGACAATCATCACCAAAGAGGAATGTCTCCTTGCGATTGCTGTCAAGGTCTAATATGTGCCGACTGCTGTTGCGAAGGTATGGGTGGACACCTTATTTCTTGTTGTTAAAGTGAAACGAATTTCTTCCAAGAAAATAGCCCTTGCCGGCATATCATCGGCAATTTCACTTGTTGCTGTAATTGCGTCTTTCTACGTGCCCAATATGAGCCTTTCTTTTAACTTGCTCGCAGCCGTAGGAACTATGTTACCGCTTACGCAAAAATACTATCGTGAGGCAATTTTGTCTTACGTCGCAGTATGTGCGTTAGGCGGTATTTTTGCAAATATACATATTTTACCCTTCGTCCTAATAGGTGGTGCTTATACCATTGCCACCATAGTTATGGATGACTTCAAAGAAAAACTCAAATGGTATATAACCTATCCCATAAAACTAGTCTATGCTTGTTTTGTGTTCTTCGTTTTATACTATCTTACAAATATTTTCTTCGTAAACTTTGAAGCCCTCAATATTTCCATGGACAACAAAGCCCTTCTTTATTTCCTCTTAAATCTTGCTTTCGTTGCCTTATTCTTCATCTATGATTTTCTTCTCCTTTGGGGATATCATTGGGCTATTCCGCAGGTGACTAAGATTACTCGCAACTTAAAGTAGACCACGCTTTTTAGCGACCTACTTTGAAAAAGTAAAAGAAGTCTTCGGGGCGCAGTACCTCTAGTACAGCAACCGCCTTGACTTTTTCCTTTTCCTTCGTATCTCATCTAAAAATCGTGGTCTATCAAGCGATAGTGAAATGGTATTTTAGCGACCTACTTAAGTAGACTTTGTATTTTGGCGCATTACTTTGTTAAAAAGACCTCAACTACGAGTCATTTACCACTAGTAAACTCCTCTTGTTGAGAACTTTTTGCCTCGTACTGCATCCAAACTACGAAGTCTACCGTGGTCTAACAGAAGAGCGAGATAACATAGGCTAAATAACAAGGTATTTTAGCGCATTACATTGTTAAAAGAACCTACGACTGCGAGTTACGTACCTCTAGTACGCGCCTCTTGTCGGAGGTTTTTTGCCTCGTACTGCATCTAAACTACGAAGTCTACTAGTAGATAAACAAAGCAATATGGAGGAAAAATTGCCTTGTCTGGCATCTAAACTAACGCGTTTTACCTAAACCTTGTTGAAATAAGAAGATAACTCTAACTTCGTGTTATTTTGGCGACTAAATTTATAAAAATAAAAATCCCTCAAGGGGATTGTCTCTTGGGGGATTTTTTGTTCTTATTTCAATTAAAATTTTTAGAATCTGCGCGCATAAGCACACTTTCTACACAATTCTTCCGTTGCCTGTCGCACGCCAAAACCATGCTTTAAAGCCTTTGCTCTTGTAGAGTTTAAAATATTTACCAAGGGTTCTTCAAAATGATAGACTAAAGTTATGATTCCCTCGCTATCTAGACAACAAGGCACAACGGAGCCATCTACAAGAATACCAAAATGATCGCGCATACCATAGCAGAATAAATCGGGTGAACCTTCTTCTTCATTTAGGTCGGGCCAAATAAAGCGTTCTCCCCATTCCAAGTGGAGTCTGTTTCTTACCTTTATGCCTCTTTCGGTTTCCGTCCATTCTCCATCTATATGGTCACGCAAGAAATTTAGCGTACCATCGTTTTCTTCATTCTTTCCACCACCATTCCACAACCTTAAAACAACTATGGTTTTGTAGTCCTTTGCTTTATCCACAAAGTCTACGACGTCTTGCATATATCTCTTAAAATATTCTTTGTTTTGCTCTTCAAAACTGTGAAGGGAAATGTTTATTTTATATATGCCACTCTCTAAAAGTTTATCGCCTACCTTGTCAAGAAGGGTGCCGTTGGTGGTAATAAGCGATCTAAAACCACGCTCGCCTGCAAGTCGTACGAATTTGGGAAGTTCTGGATGTGTGAGTGGTTCGCCCATTAAATGATAGTATATATGTTTAGTTTTGCCCTCTAACTCCTCCAGCACCTTAACAAACTCACTTTCTGACATTCTCTTTTTAGCACGAGAATGCCCGTGACAAAAGGAGCAAGACATATTACAAATATTGGTGATTTCAACGTAAACACGAGAATACATGGGCAAAACGCTTAAATAAAACGCGCGTTTAGAATGCGAAAATGGGTTCGCAAGTAAGGTTTATGCCTAGTTTACGGAAGATGCTCAAACTGCTTTCGGGGAGCATTACCGTAGAATGTGCTTCGCAACCTGCAAGAAGATTTAATTGCGCTAGTGCCGTTTCCACGGTTGGGTTGGTAGCGCCACTAAATGAAAGGGCTATTAGCGCTTCTTCTAGGTTTATCTTGTTTGCTTTTGCATTAAGATTTTCTTTCTTTAAGCGAAGAATGGCCTCTATTGCGTGAGGGGATATAAGATTAATTTTATCGGGAATGCCGGCAAGATGCTTTATGGCGTTCATAACTACACCGGCAGGAGCATAGAGGTTGTTCTTGTCGCGAGAGGTAAGTATGGTGCCGTCGTGAAGTTCTATGGCTATAGCCGGGCAACCAAACTTTTCTGCCTTTTGGAGAGCGGGTGCAACAACTTTTCTGTCTAAAGACGTGCAACCTATTTCTTTCATTAGTATCTCTACGCGATGGGCTGTTTCAAGGTCGGTAGAGCCGGTTTTATATTCATTGTAGGTCTTGTAGTACCTTCTAATAATCTCTTGCTTGGAGGCTTCTTTGACGACCTCTTCATCGGTAATGGCGTATCCTACCATGTTTACGCCCATATCGGTGGGAGAGTGATATAATTCCTCGCCAAGAATACGTGAAATAATGCTTTTAACAACGGGGAATATTTCTAAATCACGATTGTAATTAACGGTGGATACACCATACTTCTCTAAGTGGAAGTAGTCTATCATATTCCTATCGTTTAGGTCGGCAGTTGCTGCCTCATAGGCTATGTTTACGGGGTGCTTAAGGGGAAGATTCCATACGGGGAAGGTCTCGTACTTAGCATAACCGGCTTTAATACCACGCTTAAACTCGTGGTAAAGTTGGCTTAGGCAGGTTGCAAGTTTGCCACTACTGGGGCCGGGAGCCGTTACAACGACTATGGGACGAGTGGTTTCTACGTATGGATTTGCGCCGTATCCCTCGTCGGAAACTATGGTATCCACGTCGTTAGGATAACCCTTGGTCAACTTGTGAACGTAAACCTTTTCGCCCATACGTTCCAGTTGCTTTCTGAATATATCGGCAGAGGGTTGTTCTTTATATTGGGTTATGACTACGGAATTTATTAAAAGGCCTAATTCTCTTAGGTTGCGCATAAGGCGAAGTAGTTCGTTACCATAAGTGATACCAAAGTCACTACGAATCTTGTTCTTTTCAATGTCGGGAGCGCCTATGCAGAAGATGATTTCTATTTTATCTTTTAATTCGGAGAGGATTTTGGTTTTAACGTTAGCATCAAAGCCGGGGAGAACGCGTGAAGCATGGAGGTCGTCAAAGAGTTTACCACCAAACTCAAGGTAAAGTTTATTATCAAATTGTTTGGCTCTCTTTAGAATGTTTTCCGTTTGCTTCTTAACGTACAAGGCGTTATCAAAACCAATCTTCATCTCTTTTTCTCCCTAAGTAAAAAGTTATTAACATTATATCAATAATATGGGAGCAATGTCAACCTGGCAAAGTGAAATGGTACCAACTACTTTTGCTAGGCAAAAGTATAGGGGAAAGGGGAAATGGCCGTAGATAACAAAAAAGCACGAGCAACCTGCCCATGCTTTTTTACCTACTAAACGAGGAGAGAACCTATTTTTCTTCTAGGAAAACCACCTTGCCACCGTTCTTCCTGGATTCTTCTGCGCCAAATCCCATTAGATGGCTCATTACCGTTTCACTCATAAAGGATACGCGTGGGTTTGCTTTTCCTGTTTCTAAGAGTTCTAGGAAGTCGTGAACAATACCGCTATCTCCACCTAGGTGTCCTTGACCAACGTTTGCCTTTACCGTTTTGGAGCGCTTACCCCATACGTTTAGACGGAACTTGCCGGCAATGTCCTTGCCAAAGATTTCGCCCTTTGTTCCCGTTATGTGAACGCGTCTAAAACAGCCACGGCTGGAAGCGTTCATGGTAAGAGTTGCATTTACGTCGCCCTCAAACTTGCAGAGTACGGTTTGGTTTTCCATTACGTCGTTGTCGCACTTGTAAACGCATCTTCCGTAGGGAGAATAAGTAGCAAGGGCTTCTTTTACTTGTTGCCTTGTTGGGTTACCAATTCCCGTAACTAGGGATGCTCTATTAAGGTAAATCGGTATAGAACGAAGAGTAAACTCGTAGTAAAAACGAGGAGCGTAATAGGGGCAAGTTTTGGCGTGAGGACAACCGTCTAAGCACCTTGCCGTTGCGCCCTCGGGAGCGTTTTCGGGAAGGAAGATTCTCCTAGAGCCATGGCTACTTACGCTAATGCACTTTTTACCAATGTAGTAGTAGAGCATATCCAGGTCGTGACAGCATTTAGCAAGTATAGAGGGAGTTGTTTCATCTTCCCTTCTCCAATTACCACGAACGTAGGAGTGTGAGAAGTGCCAGTAACCCACGTTTTCCGTTTGTTGAACATTGGTTATTTCTCCTATTGCGCCACTATCTATTACCCTCTTGATGGTGTCGTAGAAACCTGCGTAACGAAGTACGTGACATACTACCATATAGAGGTTTTTCTCCTCTGCGATTTTAACTAGTTCCAAGCACTCTTCCTTAATGGGAGAAACGGGCTTTTCACAAAGTACGTGATATCCGAGTAAAAGGGCTTGTTTTGCGTGTCCGTAATGGTCACGGTCTTGTGATGCTACTACTATGGCATCGGCAAGTTTACCGCGAGCAAAAAGTTCGTCGGTAGATTTAAATCTCATATCCTCGCTGATTCCCAGTTTATCGCCGACGTGTTTTAAAACACTTGCGTTTATATCGCAAACGGCTACGACTTTGCCCCCTTGTGCATTAATTCTTCTTGCATACATTGCTCCACGATTGCCGAGTCCTATTACTGCTACGGTCTTCATGTTTTTCTCCTCTCGTGTACATAAGGTTATTTCTAGTGGTATTATACCACTTCACACCCCAAGATACAATAGCGCATTTTAAATTTGCGTGCGTTTTTAATGCTCCCACCTTTACAAGCGAAAGAAAATTATATATAATTTTACTATGGAAATAAGAGTAGATAAAAATATCAAAATAGGCGTTGCCGTTTCCGGTGGAGTAGATAGCATGGTGCTACTCAATCTTTTAAGGGATGCGGGCGCCAATATTATTGCTATAAACGTAGAGCATGGCATAAGAGGAGAGGTTTCCAAAAGGGACAGTAAGTTTGTAAAAAACTACTGCAAGAGGAAGGAAATAGAGTGCCTTGCCTACGAAGTAGATAGCCCCAAATACGCAGTAGAAAAGGGCGTGAGTGTAGAACTTGCGGCACGCATGCTTCGTTATGAAATATTTGATAGATTGCTTTCAGAAGGCGTAGTGGACGTAATAGCACTTGCCCACCACATGGACGACCAAGTGGAAACGGTACTTATGCGTATTTTCCGCGGTACGGGAATAAGAGGACTAAGGGGCATAGTGGACAGAAAGGGATACGTTCATCCCATGCTTAACTTTAGCAAAAAAGAGATACGCGAGTACGCTTCCAAAAATCGCATACCATATAAAGAGGATGCTACGAATTTTGATGCAGAGTACACTCGCAACTATATCCGTCACGAAATAATCCCCCACGTTAAAACTCGCTTTCCGTCGTTTGAGCACGCAGTAAGCAAACTTGCTTCCTATTCTCAAGAGATAGAGGACTACATGTTAAGCGAGGTAAAAGACGTGGAAATAGTGGGAGAAGAAGCCACGCTCCCAATAGGCGTACTGGAACTTCACCCTGCAATTGCGAAGAAAACCATAGCCGAAACTCTTCGTAGGTTGGGTTGTGAGAAAGACGTGGAAAGCACCCATTTGGAAGCCGTTTTAAGGCTAAAAGAGTGCCCAAACAACGCAAGAGTAACCCTTCCCTACGGCTATGATGCTTACCGTGCATACGACCAACTAAAGGTTGTAAAGAGGGTGGAAGGTGAAAGTTACTACGCTAAGTTTGATAGTGAGTGCAACTATCTTTACGGTGGTTTTACCTATGCCTTTGAGCCCACCGGGAAAATAAAGAAAG
This sequence comes from Candidatus Stercoripulliclostridium sp., assembly GCA_045534735.1. GTDB lineage: Bacteria > Bacillota > Clostridia > Christensenellales > DTU072 > Stercoripulliclostridium_A. The sequence goes on along the minus strand of JAZSKG010000089.1, from coordinate 15,682 downwards.
GACTTACATTTGACCTTGATAAAATACCGGAAGGAGCCGTTGTAAGGACAAGACAAGAGGGTGACAAATTCAAGCGCTACGGAGGGGGCACCAAAACTCTTAGCGACTATTTAACAGACAAAAAAATACCACTTTATATGCGTGACAAGTTACTTGTTATTGCTAAGGACAGCGACGTTTATCTTATACTTGGCATGGAGGTTTCCGAACACGTAAAGGTGGATGAAAATACTATAAACAAATACGTAGTTACCATTGGGGAGGGTGTGTAATGCACGAAGATTTAGCAAAAATTCTACTTTCTAAAGAGCAAATTGAAGCACGCGTAAAAGAATTGGGGGCAGAAATTTCCCGTGATTATGCCGGCGAAAGTCTACTTATGGTTGGCATACTTCGTGGTGCCGTCGTTTTCTTTTCCGAACTCGTAAAGAACGTTGATCTTGACGTTAGATTTGACTTCATGGTTGTTTCTTCCTACGGCTCCGGCTCCGTTACTAGCGGAGAAGTAAAAATCGGCAAGGACCTATCCCAACCCATAGAGGGCAAAAACATTCTTATCGTAGAGGACATTATTGATACCGGCCACACTTTAAAGAACCTTAAGAGGCTACTTGAAACCCGCAACCCCAAGAGTATCAAGATAGCATCTCTTCTAGATAAACCTTCAAGAAGAGAGGTAGAAATGGAAGGCGACTATATCGGCTTTAAAGTACCCAATGAATTTGTTGTTGGATACGGCTTGGATTACGATGAAAAGTATAGAAATCTTCCCGATATTGGTGTTTTGAAACCGGAGATTTACACTAAATAATGAAGATTTCCAACGAACTAAAACAATTAGCAAGTTTTTTTTCCGAGCCACTATACGTCGTGGGCGGAGCAGTTAGAGACCATCTTATAGGATACGAGGTTCATGATTATGACCTCGCTTCTTCTATAAGGGCAGAAGAGGTTGTGGAGATGCTAAAGGGTACTCCGTTTACCACTACGCCCCACTCTCTTAAACTGGGAACCCTCGGCATTAAGGTGGGCGACGAGGTCGTAGAGTACACTGCTTTTAGAAAGGATAGTTACTCTTGTAGTGGTGCACATTCTCCCGAAAAAGTAGAGTTTGACTGCTCCATAGAAGAGGACGCCAGGCGCCGTGATTTTACCATAAACGCTGTTTACTACGATATTAAAAAAGAGTGTTACGTAGATCCACTTAACGGAATAGAAGACCTTAAAATAGGAGTAATTAAAACCACAAGAGAGCCGGGAAAGGTGCTGGAAGAAGATGCCCTAAGGCTTCTTAGGTTGGTAAGATTTTCTGCCTCTCTCGGCTTTAAAATAGATAAAGAAACCTACCGTGAGGCTAAATTAAGAGCAGACACTATAAAGGAAATCGCGACGGAAAGAATTCGTGACGAGTTTAATAAAATTCTTGTTTCGGACACCGTAAACGGAATTAAAGATGCCCAAATAGAGGGCATTAAACTTATGGTTGACCTTGGAATAATGGAGTACGTAGTGCCGGAAATTTTGGAAGGCATAGGGGTAAAGCAAAACCCCAGGTATCACGTTTACGACGTCTACAACCATATTTTAGAAACGGTAAGAGTTGTTCCACCTCACCTTAGACTTGTAGCATTTTTGCACGACGTTGGTAAACCAAGAAGCGTTACGGAAGAGGGAAGAATGCAAGACCACGCACCCATTGGTGCAGGTATGACTAGAGTAATCATGAACAGACTCCTATACCCACACCGTGAAACGGAAAGAACGGTAAGAATGGTAGAGAACCATATGTTCAACATAAAGTGCAATCTACCTGACGACGTTATTTCGGCATTCATTATTAAGAACGCAGATATTTTAGACGACCTACTTGAATTAAAGAAGGCAGACTATACTGCGCACGGAATGAACGACGACGTAAGCCCTGCGGCTCTTAAGATAATAGAAGTGTACGAGAATATGCTTAAAAACAAGGTTGCTTTCACCGTTAAGGATTTACCTATTGGTGGAAGGGAACTTATAGAGTTGGGAGTTAGCCCGGAAGAGAGGGGTGAACTACTAAACTCACTTCTGACTTACGGAGCCTACCTCGGCAGAGGTCTTACTAAAGAGGAATGCTTAAGTTACGTTAAGAGTAGATAGTCGTAACTAAGGTAAGACGCGTTGCATTAAAGAAAGAGATTTAAACATACTACCACCATGAAAGGTCTAGGACTAGTAATGGTGGTTTTTTTATGCCTTACGTTTTTTCTTCCCCCATGCGTTATTGCAAAAGCGCAAGAGGAAAACATTTTTGCTACGGAACTACTTGCCACCTATTCTACAGACTATTCTCGTTCAAGCGAGGGGAGAAAGGAAAACGTCAGACTTGCAACGGCAAAAATTAACGGAACGATAGTTAGGGATGGCGAGGTCTTTTCCTTTAACGAGGTCGTAGGAGAGAGGACTATAGAAAATGGATACAAAGAGTCCCCTGTTATAGAAAAGGGTGAATACGTGATAGGTATCGGTGGTGGGGTTTGTCAGGTTAGCACTACTTTGTATAACGCAATTTTAAGAGCGGGGCTTAGGATTTTAAAGGTTTCCCCTCACTCCCTTCCCGTGGGTTACGTACCACCTTCTATGGATGCTATGGTATCCTCGGCTACCGATTTTCGCTTTTTTAATGACTCTCCATATCCGATTACCATAAAAGGGGAAGCAAAAGGTGGAAAACTCACCTTCTTAATTTACGGTTTCAAAATGATAACCGACGGCGAGGAAATCAAGTATACATCTAAGGTAGTAAACAACCTTCCTGCAACCTACGAAGAGGTCTTTGACGAAGAGGCCGTGCTTCAAGAGGGTGAGGAGTTTAAGATTCTAAAGAGAGCAAAAGACGGACTTGTATCGGAGTGCTACAAGGAGGTTTATTATAGGGGCGAGTTGGTAAGAAAGGAGATAGTAAGACGGGATAGATACAATCCCGAGCAAGGTGTTAAACTCATAAGGAAGCCCGGCGGGAATGAGGTAGAAGGGTGAGGCGCCCATAAGACGAGAAAAAAATTTGCCTAACTATTGATAATGCGCGCGCGAGTGTGATATACTATTAAAAATAACCTCAATGGAGAAATGCAATGTACAAAAAGACGTTTGATCATTGGTATGAAAGTGTAACCGACGTTGAACGCGCCGAACTAGAGTGCATAAAGGACAACGACAACGAAATTAAGGAACGTTTTTCTTTAAATCTTGCCTTTGGCACTGCCGGTATGCGCGGAGAGGTTGGACTGGGCACTTTTAGAATGAACGTATATACCGTTAGACGTGCAACCGAGGGTGTTGCAAAATACATAATATCTCTTGGAAAAGAGGCAATGGAGCGTGGTGTGGTTATAGCATACGACACGAGAAGATTTTCCAGAGAATTTGCTCTTGCCGTTGCAGAAGTTCTAACCTACTACAAGGTAAAGGGATATCTTTTTGAAGACGTCCGTCCCGTACCTATGTGCTCCTATTCCGTAAGGGCATTGGGAGCAGAAGTCGGCGTAATGATTACTGCTTCACATAACCCCAAGGAGTACAACGGCTACAAGGTATACGGACCAGACGGCGCGCAAATGAGCCCCGAGTCCACAAAGAAAGTGGTTGCGTTCATAGAAGACGTAGTAGATCCCTTTGAAGTAAAATACACCCCCATTCCAATGGACAAATTCCCTAAGGGCGTAGAGAACGTTGCGCTAAGCGATTACGTTACCATAGTTGGCAAGAGTGTAGACGAGGGATACTTTGAAGCACTAAGTAAACTTTCCCTATCTCCCTCCATTGTTAAAGAACGTGGCAAGGATATAAAACTTGTCTATACTCCCATTCACGGTGCAGGTTACTATCCCGTAACAACCATGTTTAATAGAATGGGAATTAATGCAACAGTAGTTAGTGAACAAGCAAGTCCCGATACCGAGTTTTCCACGGTTAGGGTTCCCAATCCTGAAAATGCAGATACCCTTTCTATGGGTGTCGCGCTTGGAAATAAAATTGGTGCAGACGTTGTACTAGGTACCGATCCCGACTCTGATAGACTGGGTGTAGCCGTTCGTGACGATAAGGGAGAATTCGTGCTACTAAGTGGTAACCAAATTGGCGTACTACTCCTTGACTACATTCTTACAAGAAAGATAGAAGAGGGCACAATGCCCCTTAACGGCGCCGTCGTAAAGACCATAGTTACCTCTACTTTAGCCGACCGTTTGGCAACTAAGAGAGGTGCAACCGTCTTTAACGTACTAACCGGATTTAAGTTCATCGGTGAAAAGATAAAGGAATGGGAAGAGAGTGGTAAGTACACTTATCTCTTTGGTTTTGAGGAAAGTTACGGATCCCTCATAGGTACTCACGCACGCGACAAAGATGCCGTTATCGCCTCTCTTTTCTTTGCAGAAATGCTAATGTATCTTGAGTCCAAGGGTAGTGGCGTATACAATAGGTTACAAGAAATATTTAAGGAATTCGGATATTATAGCGAAGCAAACACTTCGGTAGCATACAAGGGATTAAGTGGAATGAGTGATATGAAGAAGGTTATGGACTCTCTTCGTACTAAGACGATTGCTTCTCTTGGAAATGAAAAGGTGCTTGCAGTTAGCGACTACCTAAAGGGCGAGCGCGTTACTACCGGTGGGCAAATAGAAAAAATCACCTTACCAAAGTCCGACGTAGTATACCTTGAACTTGAAGAGGGACAATTCGTTTGCATTCGTCCCAGTGGCACCGAGCCTAAACTAAAGATTTACGTATTAGTATTTGAGGATAGCCAAGAAAAGGCTACCACCAAGAGCGCATACTTAATGGCAGAAACCAAAAAATTATTAGAAGACTAGTAAAAGGAGAAATCATGAAAGCATACATAACCGTTATGGGTAGAGATAAAGTAGGCATTATTGCTCGCGTTGCAACCACTCTTTCAAATTGTAGCGTAAACATAGAAGACATCAACCAAACCATACTTCAAGGCACCTTTACTATGGTAATGGCGGTTAGTTTGGACGAAAGCAAAATGAGCATTCAAGAGGTTTCCAAAGAACTTAAAAAGTGTGGCGAGGACCTTGGTGTAGAAATAGCCATTCGTCACGAAGATATCTTTAACGCAATGCATCAAATCTAATATAGGTGGCCGTATGCTAAACCAAAGAGAAATTATTGAAACCGTAAAAATGATAGGTGAGTATCACCTTGACGTGCGCACCATAACAATGGGGCTAAATCTTCTTGATTGTGTTACTCCGAGCAAGGAAGAAACGGCAAAAAGAGTATATGAAAAGGTAGTACGCAACGCATCTACTTTGGTAGAAACGGGCGAGAAGATTGCTTCCACTTACGGTATACCGATAGTTAACAAGCGCGTATCCGTCACCCCCATATCCTTGGTCGGTGCATCTAGTGGTGGATATCTAGAGATAGCACACGCACTGGATAAGGGCGCAAAAGAAATAGGTATTGACTTTATAGGTGGCTACTCTGCACTTGTGCAAAAGGGTGCAACCAAGGAAGAAAATTACTTCTTAGATACCATTCCGGAAGCCCTTTCCACTACCGAAAAAGTATGCTCTTCCGTAAACGTTGCTTCCACTAGAGCGGGTATAAATATGGACGTTGTAGCCAAGGTTGGTAGGCTCATAAAGGAGATGGCATACCTAACCCGAGATAGAGAAAGTATTGCTTGCGCTAAGTTCGTAGCCTTTGCAAACGCAGTAGAAGATAACCCCTTTATGGCTGGCGCATTCCACGGAGTAGGGGAAGCAGACAAGGTAATAAACGTAGGCGTAAGTGGTCCCGGTGTTGTTAAAACTGCCCTTGAAAAGATTGGCGACGCAGATCTTGATACCGTTTGTGAAACCATAAAGAAAACTGCGTTTAAGGTTACTAGAGTTGGTCAACTGGTTGCCCAAAAAGCAAGTGAAATGCTAAACGCAAACTTTGGTATAGTTGACTTAAGTCTTGCGCCCACTCCCGTTGTAGGCGACTCGGTTGCGCACATTTTAGAAGAAATAGGTTTGGAACAAGTTGGTGGTTGTGGGACTACTGCTTGTCTTGCTCTCCTTAACGATGCAGTTAAAAAGGGTGGCATAATGGCGTCCTCTCACGTTGGTGGTCTTAGTGGTGCTTTCATTCCCGTTAGTGAGGACATAGGAATGATAAACGCAGTACGCGCCGGCAACCTCTCACTACAAAAACTAGAGGCAATGACTGCAGTATGTAGTGTTGGCCTAGACATGATAGCAATTCCCGGTGACACTACTGCAGAAGTTATCTCTGCTCTAATTGCAGACGAAGCAAGCATAGGTGTTATCAACAATAAAACGACAGCTGTTCGCGTCATTCCCGCCTACGGTAAAGTTGCCGGTGATGAAGTTGAATTTGGTGGACTTCTCGGCAATGCTCCCGTTATGGCTATTCCCACCGTATCACCCCTAAAGTTTATTAGTCGTGGGGGTAGAATATCGGCGCCTCTACATTCCAACAAAAATTAAAAGGCGTTATTTAGGCAACCTACATCACAAAATGCAATCCCTCCATCAGGTCACGTACTTCAGGTACGCTCCCATCGGGGGGATTTTTTTGCTCGTATTTTATCCTAACTAACGCGTTTTACCTAAACCTTATTAACGAAACATAGAGAAGTGAAACCGTTCCGCGTTCCACACTCCGTACTTAAACTATTCCTTGTGCGTGAAGCGAAGCGAAATGAAGTAATTTTACATTCTGCATTCTGCATTTTGCATTAAAAATTCCCTATTTACAAATATTCGCGCGTGTATTATAATATATTACATAGCGCGCTGGCGCGTAAATATTTGTGGAGAGATTTTATGGAAAACACTAATCTTCAAACCAAACCAAAGAGTTTTGTTGGCAGTAAGGAAAGTTGGGCACTAGCCCTTGCCGGTCTCGGTCAAGGCATGATGTATTCCACCATGTCCAGTTACATTTCCGACTTCTACATTAACATTATGGGTTTACCCCTCATTTTCGTTATGCTCCTAATGCTTCTTGCCCGTGTATGGGATGCTATTAACGACCCCATGATGGGTATCATAGTTGATAGGCATAAGCCCGGCAAAATGGGTAAGATGAAGCCCTTTATTTTGTGGTTCAGTATTCCTATTGCCGTTGCATCTTTCTTAATGTTCTATGCTCCCGAAGGCTTTAATAAAACCCAAAATATGATTTACGCAGGCGTAATTTATATTGCTTGGGGTATGTTATATACCGCCGCCGACGTACCTTTCTGGGCACTTCCTAACGTAATGACTCCCGATCCCGAAGAGCGTGGTGGCATCATTTCTTTTGCAAAGACAGTTAACGGTGTTGGTAGCGCAGTTCCCATGGCAATATTCATGATTCTAAGTTGGATACCATACTTTGCAGAGGGCTCCAGTTTGGAAGCAGAAAAGCAAAAGTACATGATTATTGCTCTTGTATGTTCTTTAATTGGTACTGCTTTATATCTACTTGCTTTCTTCTATCCCAAGGAAAGAGTTATCATTCCACCAAAACCCAAAAAGGATCCCAACGAGCCCGGCACTTTAAAGAGACTATTCACCTGCAAACCCCTTATGCTCGTAGTACTTTGTGGTGTTCTTTCCAGTGGTAGATATATGATGCAAGCGGCTGCTATCCACGTAGCACGTTACGCATTCTATATTGGACCCAGCCTAGAAGGTATTACCGATATGGCGCTTCGTCAACAATACCTAAACGGCTCAGTTGGTACCGTATCCACTCTATTCCAAATTTGTAGTGCAATAGGTATGTTCGGATCCATGCTTGCAATGCCACTTCTCTACAAAAAGTTTAACTATAAGCAAATCATCATAGTTTCTTGCTTGGGTGGTTTCGTAGCAAGTATTTGTACTACCGTTTTAGGTGCTTGTTCCATCTATACCACCGCAAACTGGCTGGTATATCTAATGATTCCTTTCATTATCATCCAATGTATCCCGCTTGGTGCATTGAATATCACAATGTTTGCAATGATAGGCGACTCCCTTGACTATCTTGAATGGAAGACGGGATTTAGAGATAACGCACTTGGTGCTGCATGTCAATCCTTCGTTAACAAACTTGGTAATGCGTTTGCAACTACCTTCATAGTTATCATGTATCTAATCGTTAACATTGACCCTGCACAATCTGTTGCTCAAGAGGCTGTTAAGTCGGTAATGGATATGACGGGCGCACAAAGATTTGGTATGTTCGCATTAGTTTCCATAGTTCCCGGACTAAGTCTACTACTTTGCGCAGTACCGATTTTCTTCTACGATATAGTTGGCGAAAAGAAGAATAAAATCACCGTTGAACTAGAGGCAATGCGTCTGGAAAAGGGCATAAGCATAGAAGCATAAGGAGAGATTTATGTATAAATATCCTAAATTTAAAGGCGGAAAACAAGTGTTGACTCGCGTATACGACAACACTAAAGATATGCTAATGAACATAACTGCCTACAACCTAAAAGAGGGCGAGAGCATAACTCTTGGAGAGGTAGGAATGGAGAGTGCGGTTCTTCTACTAAAAGGCGATATAACCTTTTACTATGAGGAAAAAGAGGAGCGCGCAACCCGTAGTGGTGTGTTTACCGATGCTCCCACCTGCCTACACGTATCCAAAGACGTAGAAGTAGTAGTACACGCTAACGCATACAGCGAAATTTTGGTACAATCTACCGAAAACGAAAGAGAATTCCCCTCAAAACTTTACCGTAAAGAGGATATAACCTCATTCGTATCTTGCGAGGGCAAATGGGAAAACACGGCTGTTCGCGACGTTGTAGATATCATAAACATAAAGGTTGCTCCATATTCCAATATGGTGCTTGGCGAAGTTTATGCACGTCAAGGCAGATGGTGGAGTTATATTCCCCATTCTCACCCCCAACCCGAGGTTTACTACTATAAGTTTGATAGACCAGAAGGTTTTGGCGCTTGCTTTATAGGCGACAAGGCTTACACCATTAAAGATTGTTCCGTAGGTATGTTCCCCGGTGGAAAAACCCACGCACAAGTTACTGCTCCCGGTTATCCCATGTATTGCGCTTGGATGATACGTCATCTTCCCGGCGATCCTTGGGACAACACTAGGACGGATAAAGAAGAATATACCTGGCTCTTGGAGGATAAATAAATGAAAACCATAAGAATGTCTGTTGGCGAAGCGGTTATTAAGTTTCTAGATAATCAATACGTATCATTTGACGGAAACGTAGAAAAGTTCGTAGAGGGCGTATTTACCGTATTTGGACACGGTTGCGTACTCGGTATGGGCGAAGCACTCGCTATGGGTGAACACAGCCTAAAGGTATATCAAGGCAAAAACGAGCAAGGTATGGCACACGTTGCAATGAGTTATGCTAAGCAAAACAATCGCAGAAAGATTATGCCTTGCATATCTTCCATAGGCCCCGGTGCTGCAAATATGATTACGGCGGCGGCTTGTGCAACCGTAAACAATATACCCCTTCTTCTTCTCCCCGGCGACACCTATGCAACACGTCGTCCCGATCCCGTTTTACAACAATTAGAGCAACCCTACGACCTCAACGTAACGACCAATGATGCTTACAAGGCTGTAACTCGTTTCTTTGACAGAATTACTCGCCCCGAGATGTTGGAAAGTGCTTTGAATAACGCAATGCGCGTATTACTTGATACCGCTCATACAGGTGCAGTTTGCATAGCAATGCCCCAAGATGTACAAGGCGAAGTATACGACTTCCCTGCTCGTATGTTTGAAAAGACGGTAAGACGTATTACCCGTCCCGTAGCAGTAGAAGAGGAAATAAAAGATGCCGTAAACCTCATTAAGGAAGCAAAATATCCTCTAATTATAGTAGGTGGTGGCGCAAGATATAGTGAAGCAGGCGAGGTTGTAGAAGCCTTCTCGGAAAAATTTAACGTTCCCTTTGCAGAAACCCAGGCAGGAAAATCAACCATAAGCGCTTCCTCTCCATACTATTTAGGTGGATTGGGCGTTACTGGTAACGGATGCGCTAATAGAGTTGCTATGAAAGCAGACCTCATACTTGGACTAGGCACTCGCTTTACCGATTTTACTACTGCATCCAAGACCTTATTTAACGAAAATGCAAAGGTAGTGACTATAAATACTTCTACTTTCCATGGAAGCAAGATGGGCGCAACTGCTCTTACCGGCGACGTAAAGGCAACCCTAAGCCTTCTTATAGACAGGTTAGAGGGATATCAAAGTGCATACCAAGACGAGTATAAGAATGCACAAGAGTGGTGGAAGGAAGAAATGGAAAGACTAACCTCCATTGCTTACTCCGAAGACCTTGTACCCGAAGTAAAAGCACTTACCCCTACGACGCTCAAAGACTTTAACAAAGCAACGGGTGCAGAACTTGCACAAACTACTGCACTTGGTATTGTTAGAGAATATATCCCCTCCGACGCCATAGTAGTAGGGGCATCGGGCTCTCTTCCCGGCGATATGCAAAGAATGTGGGAAACCGAGAGTTTATATTCTTACAACATGGAATACGGCTACTCTTGTATGGGATATGAAATCCAAGGCGCGCTTGGAAGCAAACTTGCTTGCCCCTCTAAAGAAGTTTACGCTATGGTAGGCGACGGTGGATATCTAATGCTCCACAGCGAACTTGTTACTGCTATCCAAGAGGGTGTTAAAGTAAACGTACTTCTCTTTGATAACGGTGGTTTTGGTTGCATTAACAATCTCCAAATGGGCAAAGGCTTAAAGAGTCTTGCTACCGAATTCCGTTTTGGAGCAAAGGCAGATACTTCCTTCCTTTCCATTGACTACGCAAAGAGCGCAAGTGGCTATGGTTTAAAGACCTATACGGCAAAGACGGAAGAGGAACTAAAGAGCGCCCTTGAAGACGCACTAAAGCAAAAGGTAAGTACCCTCATAGACATAAAGGTATTACCCAAGACCATGACCGAGGGATATGAAGGTGGCTTCTGGCAATGTGGAGTTACCCACAATCCTAGGAACAAGAAACAACAAGAGGCCCTTGACGACCTTTTGACACATATCAAAAAATAACGCGAGGTATAATATGCTAGACAAAAAGAAGATTAAACTTGGCATTGCACCCATTGGCTGGACTAACGACGATATGCCCGATCTAGGTGCCGAAGTAACCTTTGAACAATGCGTAAGCGAAATGGCTCTTGCCGGATATAAGGGTTGCGAAATTGGTAACAAATACCCCACCAAAATAAACACTCTAAGAAGAGCACTAAACCTTAGAAAGTTGAAGATAGCCAACTGCTGGTTCTCCTCCTTCATTCTAACCAAGCCCTTCTACGAAGTAGAAACCGACTTTAGACAAAAGTGCAAATTCCTTAAGGCAATGGGCGCTAAAGTAATAGGTATTAGCGAACAAAGTTACTCCATTCAAGGTCAAATGGAAACTCCTGTATTTGAAAAGAAATACGTTATGAACGACGACGAATGGAACCTTATGTTTATGGCAGTAAATCGCCTAGGCGAAATTGCTCTCACCGAGTACGGCATCAACCTAACTTATCACCACCACATGGGTACCGTAATTCAAACCGAAGCCGAAATAGATAAGTTTATGGCAGGCACCAACCCCGAATTCGTAAGCCTACTCTTTGATAGTGGTCACCTAGCATATTGTGGCGAAGACTATATGCGCGTACTACGTAAGTACATAGGAAGAATTAAGCACGTACACCTAAAGGATATCCGTCCCGACGTTGTAGCCGAAGTTAAGAGAAACCATCTTAGTTTCCTTCAAGGCGTAAGAAAGGGCACTTTCACCGTACCCGGCGATGGTAGTATAGACTTTGCTCCCATTTTTGAGGTTATCGCTAAGTCCGGTTACGAAGGCTGGTTACTAGTAGAAGCAGAACAAGATCCTCAAATAGCAAACCCCTTGGAATATGCTATTAAGGCAAGAAAATACATTAAAACCGTTGGTAAAATCTAATTATATACTGTGAAATTATAGCGTTTAGGAGATTATATTTATGATGAACATTGGTATTATTGGCGCAGGAAGAATTGGTAAAGTTCACGCCGAATCCGTTATGAGATTTGTTAAAAATGCCACCGTTAAGGCTATTGCAGACCCCTTTATGAACGAGCAAACCATTGCTTGGGCAAAGGAAATGGGCATTAATGAAATCTACACCGACTATCACAAGATTTTAGAGGATAAAGATATTGAGATAGTTCTTATTTGCTCCTCTACCGACACTCACTCCAAAATCAGTTTGGAAGCCATTGAGGCAGGTAAACATATTTTCTGTGAAAAGCCCATTGACCACGACGTAAACAAGATTAAAGAGGTTATGGATGCTCTCGCAAAGTCAAACGTTAAATATCAAGTAGGTTTCAACCGTCGTTTTGACCACAACTTTATGGCTGCCAGAGAGGCAGTTAAAGCAGGTAAAATAGGCGACCTAAATATTCTTAAGATATGCTCTCGCGATCCCGGTGCACCACCCGTAAGTTACATTAAGGTAAGTGGTGGTATCTTCCTAGATATGACCATTCACGACTTTGATATGGTTAGATTTATGAGTGGCGACGAAGTAGAAGAAGTTTACGCAATCGGTGGCGTTTTGGTAGACCCCGCAATCGGCGAAGCAGGCGATATTGATACTGCTATAATCACCCTAAAACTAAAGAGTGGCGCCCTTGCAGTTATAGATAACTGCCGTAGAGCAACCTATGGTTACGACCAAAGAGTGGAAGCCTTTGGTAGCCTAGGTCAAGTAGCCATTGGAAACGATACCGACTCCCTTGCAGTAATAAGTAACGCAGACGGCGTAACGGCAGAAAAACCCAAACTATTCTTCCTAGAAAGATACATGGGCGCATACACTGCAGAGGTTAACTCCTTCATTCAAGCAGTAGAAAACGATACCCCCACCGAAGTTAACGTAGTGGACGGCTTAAAGCCCGTACTAATCGGCCTTGCAGCAAAACTTTCTTTAAAGGAAAATCGTCCTGTTAAGATTAAGGAAATAGAAGAACAATACGGACTATAATAGCCCAAAAATCAATAAAAAAGAGCCCGGAATCTATTTTTGGGCTCTTTAGGAGTATATAAGTATGCCCAATTTAATAACACACATTTGGTTTGGAAAAGAGGTTTTAAAGAAGTTGGATTCCTCCCTTTCCGAACGCATTCTAAAGCATGAAGACGCCTTTATTTTAGGTAATATGGGACCTGATTTCATGTACGCAATTAGGGAACTGGGATTTTCCACTCGCGCTTACCCCAATTCTCTTCACCATAACTATGCTCACGCTACCTTTGAAGCGATTGCAAAGTATCTAAAAGGGGAGAATACCGACGTTGCTTTTAGTTACGCCATGGGTATGATGTGCCACTACGTAGCAGACAAAAATCTTCACTCTTACGTAAACGCACTCTGCGAAGGTTTTGTTTCCGTTGAACTTGACGGCAAGGCTCACCCCTATGCACACGGATTCATAGAGAGCGCCATAGACACCCACGTCATAACGGAGAGAATGGGCATTAAAAATCCCAATAAGTATTTCCCCGATCGCGACTTAAAATCAAAGAGAAGCACCCGTTTAGCCATAGGCAGAATGTTCAGAGATGTCGTTGACGAAATACACGGCTACAAAATCAAACCCTGGCAAGCAAGTCTTTCCTTTGAGTTGACTAGGCTTTTCATTTGGTTTGCAAACGATCCGAGTGGACTAAGGCACCCCTTAGTAAGATTTATAGAAGATGCTTTCATGGGTGGCACTATGCAAGTTACTGCACTTATGCGCCCACCCGTCAAATACGGCGAAATAGACTATCTCAACTTTAATCATCGCCCTTATAGGAAAATTAGAAACAAAAAAGAGATGGTAAACTATGATGCAATGCAAATTTTGGATTCTGCCATAGAAGAAGCCGTAAATTATTATATTCCCGAACTATATTCTGCAATAGAATACGACACACCTTTATTGAAAGAAAAATACGACGTAAACTACGAAGGAGTAGAAGATGGCAACTTCTAAAGGAGGGATTATGAATTTTGACTACGACGTGCTTATAATAGGTTCTGCAACTAGCGGTGCTTGGCTTGCAAGAAAGATGGCAGAAAAGGGATATAAGGTAAAAGTTATAGAAAAACTAAGTCCTGAAACCCTTGGTAGAAGACTGGATATCTTTCACGTTGCAAAGCGCGAGTTTGAGAGGTTTGGGTTACCCGAAGTTAAAGAAGGGGATATTGAATACGCATTTTCATTTGATGAAACGTTAACCTCATCTCCTTACAACAGGCACCCTAAAGTTACCCGTGATACCATAGTTGGTATGCACATGGCAGAGTACATACTACTTCTAAACAAACTTGCCATAGAGGCTGGCGCAGACATAGAATACTCTGCTTCATTTAAAGAGTTTATTTTTGAAGGCGACAAAATTGTAGGAGTAAAATACGGCGAAGGAAAAGAGGTTTATGCCAAAGTAGTAGTTGACTGCTCCGGCGTTGAAAGTGAACCCAGACGCGCCTTGCCCGAAAGTTACGGAGTGGAAACCTTTGAAGTTACCCCCGAAGATAAATTCTACGTAATACTTCGTTACGTAAAGTTCCTTGGAGAAAAGCCCCCGCTAAATGGTTGGCCTTACTACAAAACTTGGATAGCGCCATGTGCTGACCCAGACGGCGCAATAATCGGAATAGGGGCTTGTCATAGTTACGACTACGCAGAAAAGATATACGCACAATTTGAAAAAGACGTAGCAATCCCCCCTTATGAACTAACCAGAATAGAAAGGGGAACGACTCCCTATACTCGCCCACCTTTTAGTTTTGTAGGCGACAATTTTATAGTAAGTGGCGATGCCGGATGTTTAACTAAGCCAAACAATGGTGAAGGTGTAACGAGTAGCATGGTTCACCTGGAAATCTGTGCCGACGTTTTGGATAAGGCGCTGAAGGCCGGTGACACGTCTAAGGAATCTCTTTGGGAGATAAACGTAAGATACAACGAGGCTCAAGGTGCCGACTTTGCATCTACTCGCGCCATTCTCACAAAGGCAGTAAATGCCACCCGTGACGAGTTTGAATTGTTCTTTGAAAAGGATATAATCTTCAATGAAAAATTCCTCAACGGCGTAGCAGAATCCCCCGAAATTAAAATGACCTTCTCCGATATATTTGGTATCGTAAAAGGCGTTCTTGGTGGTTTAATCTCCAAACGACTTTCCTTTAAGACCGTTAAATATCTCCTAGAGGGCCTCTCTCTTGGTGGACAACTTAAATCCCTCTATCTCTCCTTCCCCAAAACTCCCGACAAGTATAATGAGTGGGCCGTGAGGGCGTGGGAGGTGTGGAATAGGGTTGGTAAGATGCAGTAAAACGCGTTATTTTAGCGCTATACCACGTTAAAACCAAAACCCCTTCAGGGCGCAGTAGTTTACTACAGCAACCCCTTGGGGTTTTACTTTTGCCTTGTCTAGCATCTAAACTAACGCGTTTTACCTAGACTTCGTTAAGACGAGAGATAATTCAAACTTAAGTTCTTCTAACGTCGCGCATTTTAACGCATTACATTGTTAAAAGAACCTCCGACTGCGAGTTACGTACCTCTAGTACGCGCCTCTTGTCGGAGGTTTTTGCCTCGTAGAGAATAAAAATAAAAAGGTGCGGAAGTCGCTCCC
>JAZSKG010000255.1:0-4799 GCA_045534735.1 Candidatus Stercoripulliclostridium sp. | reverse complement strand
TTAGGCTTAATAATAGCAATCATCGGTGTAAGTTGTCGTAAATATACGATGTCTTTTGATACTAATGGTGTTAAGTTTGATGAGGAAATCATAAGCATCAAAGCACGCAAGGGTCAAGAAGTTGCACTTCCTGAACTAATTTCTTCCAAGCATGAATTCTTAGGTTGGTTTACCGATAAAGAATGCACCCAAAAGTTTGAAGGCAAAATGCCCGGCGACATTAAACTCTATGCTGGTTGGAAGAAGAAGAAAGAAAAGAAGGCTGCTCCTCAACCTACAACCATGTCCTACACCGATTATATCCTACATAACATATCCTTTAACATAGCACTTGATTGGTAATATTTTTATCATAGAGTAGTAACTAAAATAAAAGATAAACTTCCCATGGGATGACTACTCCCATGGGAAGATTTTTTAAAAATTTGCGCAAAATAAAATCTCCCAGTAAAGGGAGATTTTTTAATACGTATCAAAGTGTGGTGTTTACTTAATAACTTCTTTTAAATTTATGATGGTGAATTTAATATCTTCGTGTTTGGTATTATCTTCGTATAGAATTGCTACGTCGCCATTGCCAAGATAAGTAGCACTGCTATAAACGAATTCGCCCTCGGTGATAGTATAAGAATAGGGGAATGTGTTGCCTTCGTCAAATGACACTTTAAGTTGACCATTAACCCTTTTCTTTGTATCACTTGCATTTATACAAACGACGGTATATTTGCCTTCATATTCAAATGCGATAGCAGTAATCTGACAAATGCAATGGGGTAAATCTTCAATGAATTCCGGCTTACTCCAACTAGCGCCACCATTAGTAGATACGGCACGGAGGATTCTCCTCTTCTTATTATGATTGCGCATATATACTGCAATATCACCATTTGGGAGTTCAATTACTTGACTTTCGGTAGTCATAAGGGAATCCGGGATAATCCAAGGATTCTTTTTGGGGAATCTGCCTGCGATTTCAGGGGTTTCGCCAATTTCCCAAGTTTGACCACCATCATCGCTCCAAATAACGGCACAAGTTAGGCTCATGGGCATTTTTCCTAAGCCGTAATAAACTGGGAAAACAAGTCTTCCGGCAAATTTACCGTTTTTAATTTTGATGCCGTTTGCAGGACCGGCTCCTAGGAAGTGCATTCTCTTGGATTTAACCATTGCATCTAAGCAAATTGGCGTACTCCATGTGTTGCCTCCGTCCGTGGACTTAGTAAGCATAAGGTATGAGGTGCCGTATGCTTTATATGGGGAAGAGGCAGTAAAGATATTTCCACCTATGGAAAGGTCGCCGTTGTCATCAACTTTTATGCCGGTAGGGTTGCCTTTATAGGTGAGTTCACCATTTTCAACAAGGTAGGTTTTTAAACCTTTAACTACCTTTTGTTTTCCATCTTTAAGCCCTGAACCTGCATTGCAGTTAAGAATGCCAATACCTGCAGGGGTGAAGGAATAGAGCATGAAAACGGTGTTGGTGGTATCGTCGTAAAGAGTCGCAGGATCAATGGCGGCAGAGGAGTGAAGTTTATCTTTGCCGAGTGTTGCAACTGCAGTAATTTGTTTTCCCCAGGTTTCTCCGTTATCGTTTGAAATTCTGACAACTTTTTCTATGCGATTGGGATTATCCTTTGCGGTAAAATAGCGTTCGTCTGCACTAGCAACCAAACTTCCATCGGTCAAACGGACTATGGAAGGAATGCGATAATTATCGGCATTGCCACTTTCTTTACTAAAAACTTTAATAGGTGTCTTCATAATTGTACTCCTTATAACTATTGTTCTATGAGGGCCTTTCTTTTGTTGATGGCACGAATTTTTGCTATGCCGTCGCGACTGATTTTAAAGTCGCGATTAGCCGTTAGGAAGCCGTGATTTTCGTTGGTGTTATCGTACAATTTACTAAAAGTAAAGCCGATGGCACCATTTTCCATAATTAAATCAACTTGACTTGCAAAAGAACTAACGAATAACGATTCTTGGTAATAGTCGTTAGGTCTAAGTTTTGTTGCCTTAATGCTTCCTACGTAGAAAGGCATAGTGCGGAGTTGGCTTTCCGTTATGAGATCGGGGTTTGCCTTGCGACGTTTTGCATCATCTCTTTCCGAAAGTTTAACGCCGTTAAAACGATAGATGAACCATTCCCTAATTTCTTCTACGTCGCCACTATCTTCTCTAAACTCGTAAAAATCGGTAGCGTAAAGATCGCCACCACTTATGCTTACAAGCCTTGTGCCGTCGGTTTGCTTTAACAATTTGTAGGTTGACGTTTGTACGATTGCACTACCGGAATAATTGGTAAAGGGAACGTTAATTATCAAACTTGGGTGCCCAAAATCGCGACTTAACGTCATTTGAGCCTCGGTAGCAAAGTAGTTGAAGTTTTCGGGGAGATCGGTATTTTGTTGCTCTCCTCCTAGGCTTGCTCTAACCATAAGACCTAGTTTGTCTGCAACGTAAAGTTCGCGTGGGGTGGGGTAGCGATTAAAGTGAAGGGTATTAAAGCCTAACATTATTGCGCTAGCATAATCTTGGGCAATTGCTTTAGAGGAGGAAGGAACAAGTCCGGAATGTGGGTATACACCATCAACCTCAACGGCTCTAATGAAGGTTGGTTGACCGTTTATATAGAGTTTATTATCTAAAAGTGATACCGTTCTAAATGCGCAGTAGGTATATACTTGGTCGCATTGACCACCCTTTTCGTTATAGAGCGAAAGACGTAGTTCATAGAACCTAGGATCTAGTGCTTGCCACAAGAAAACGGTTTGTGTTTTTAGGTTTGCACTAAGATTTAGCATGGATTGTGCTCTATATTCATAGGTGGCAACGGGCATTTTGTTGTAAACGATTTCTACCTTTACTTTGTAGCCCTCGGTTTCTCCGGCAATGGACCCTTGAATATAAATATTTCTATCCATTAGAGAACCATAGGTTCTAATGGAGCCAAAATAACTTTTTGCAGAAAACTCTATCCATACTTCACCGAGTATTCCTAGTGGTACGTTTTCCTCTAAAGAACGCATGGTAACGACTTTAAGTGAGTTTGTTCCCTCTTTTATGGCGTTAGAAATATCCAAATGCACGGAGTGCATTCGTCCAACGTTTTGGGTGATAAGTAGATCGTTTACATAGATTTCCGCATAGGAAGAAAGGCTTATGAAATTAAGTATAGTGGTTCCAAGAATTTCACTTGCATTAATTTCAAAAGTTTTCTCATAAACGGCCGTGTGTATTCCTTCAATACTATCAACACCACTTGCGTAAGAGCCCAGTTCTGCCGGGGTTGTCGTTACGTAACTAGTAGTGGAATCGCTACTTAATAATTTGAGATTCCATTCGCCGTCTAGTGACTTGAAACGAGGTCTAATAAAATTTGGTATAGGGTAATCTTCTCTTTGCATGCGATAATTATAACACAAAATTCGCGCGCGCGCAATAATTACGCGCAACTAGTAATTGACTAAGTAGTAAAAATAGTATAAAATATAAAAGGAAAGGTGTATGAATATGACAAATATGACAGAAATTAAGACAATTTTTAACGACGTTCCATTTTTTGATGGGGCAAAAGGATTTAGTGTTGTCTATTTAGACGGACTTTTTCATTTGTATTTTCCATATTGCCACTTACATAAAGCACAAGTTATACACTATTATTCCAACGATGGATATAGTTGGCAAGGTGGCACCATTGTTTTAGAGCAATTTGGTAGAGTGGATTCAGTTACTGCATACGTGCAAAACGGAAAAATTTTCTTGTACGTGGCTGTAAAGAATTTTATTGGAAACGTAGACGTAAAACTAGCGATAAGTAGAGATGGAGAAGACTTTGAATTTTGTCCTCAAGCGGTTATAAAGAATACTCAATTAAGAGATATAAAGATTTTTTATTCAGGTGGTAAAAAATGGATAATTGGCTCCGAAAAGAAAGGTGAATTGCCTGTTTTCTATTCCACCGATAGTTTTACCTGGTATAAAGGTAATCTTAAAGAGGTTGCCGACGATAATCAAATTATAGAATATCTTGGTTCTCCCAGCCCATTTGTTGCGGGAAATAAGACTTACCTGGCGTATACCATGTTTGGTGGACATATCGCAAGAGCCGAGATAAACCTAGAAAAAGGTGAACTTAAGGTTGGCAAAATGGTAATGGAAGGCTATGGCGACACCATTCGTTCGCTAATGTTAGGTGAGGGAACCCCACTTGTTTTCATAGGGCTATCAACCTCGCTTATTCCACTTGAGGTTTATGGTCTAGAGGACGATCTTGGTGTAAGATTTTATCGCGAATGTTTAAAGGGCGCCAAAATTAGAGTTGACAACGGCAAAGAAGAAAATGCTCGTATGCCTAAATTGCTTGTTAGAGAAGAAGGTATTTTGCATCAATTTGAAATGCCTATTGAAAAGGGTGTATCGCTAGATTTTGGTGGTACTATCATAGAAATAGACGAAAATCTAAGTGTAGTAGTTGATGGTTCCATAGAAAACTATGGAATAGTTGATAGAAGTATGCAAGAGGGCGACGTGCTTGATATATCAGTTATTGACTTTGGCAATCTAATAATTGTTGAAGTCCTAGACAAGGTTTATGCCGTGCATACCGATATGAGTGATAGAATAGGTGTTAAGGTGGGAGAAAAGGACTACGAATACACTAGTTACAAATTGTGAGGTAAAAAATGGGTTTTAAAGAACAATTTATAGAAATCTATAATCAAGAAATTAAGCGCGAAGGTGCTAAAAAGATGTTAGAGTACTTGGAAAATAGCGACTTTTTCACGGCCCCTGCATCC
>JAZSKG010000165.1:0-5109 GCA_045534735.1 Candidatus Stercoripulliclostridium sp. | reverse complement strand
TGAAGAAGAAAATATTATTATCTTTAGTATTAGTTTGCATTGTTCTTATGGCCATAAGCCTATTGTTTGCTTGCGCGCCTAAAGATGGTAATTCTTCTGCTTCCAATTTTATAATTTCATTTAATACTAATGGTGGTAGCACCATTAAGAGTTTAACCCTCAAAGCCGGTTCTTCACTTACTCTACCCGAAGAGCCTACGAAAGAGGGTTTTGTTTTTACCGGTTGGTACTTAGATAATGAATGTAAGCGCGAAGTAAACGTAAATTTATTTAGAGTCGTTGGAAATACAACCATTTTCGCCGGCTGGGAAAGTGTGGAAACATATCGTCATTTTATAAATATAGACAAAAAAATAGAAGACGGCGAAGTTAAAATTTTAACCCCGGAAGATGGTAGGGCATCTCTTGGACAAAACGTGTCCATATCCGTTGTCCCTTACGATGGTTACGTTTTAAAAGAGGGTTCTTTGTTTGCAGGTGAAATCGTACCCACTCACGATAGCGCCAACGTTTACACTTTCATAATGCCAAGCGAGAGTGTTACCATTACTTGTGAGTTTGAGTTGGCACCTCTACCTTTAAACGTTTTAAATAATTTTGAAAACGGACAAATTATCCTTTCGTCAGATTCTGCAAGGCCGGGTGAATACGTTACCGTTCAGGCCATTCCCGAATATGGATATAGACTTAGTGAGTTATATTACGTTAACAACGACGGAGGGGATAATGATAACGCTAAGCGCGTTTCTATAATGTCATCCTCTGCCTTTTATATGGGGCAAACGGAAACCTTCATTGGTGCTGCGTTTGAAAAGATTGATGGTAACGTAACCTATAAAGTTAAAACAGAAAGTAACGTAGGTGGAACTATTATTTTGGAAAACGTTAGCGTTCCTGCCGGTGTATTTGTTCCATTAAAGATAGTACCGGATGATGGTTATAGGCTGGAAAAATACGTTGTAAAAGGCAATTCTTTAGAAAATTTCATTATAAAAACCGATAACGAAGGCTTTATAATGCCTGCAGAAGAAGTTACAATAACGGCACAATTTGCAGAAATTAAGTCAAGTGATCCTAATTTTGAATTGACCATAAGCCAGTCGGAGGGTGGGCTTGTTTCTATCATAAACCCGAGGAACCTTTATAAAGAGGGCGAAAAGATTAGTCTTGCAGTCTTCCCGAACGAGGGATATGAACTTAAAAATCTATTTGTTAACGGCATAAATTTGGTCGGTTATTCCTTTACAATGCCTAAAACTGAAGCAACCGTTAGTGCCGAGTTTGTTAAACTTGGTCACAAAATAAACGTTACTTCCACTAATTGCGACGTTGTTCTATCCTCATTTAGGGCTTATGCCGGCGATTTGGTGGAGTTTGAGGTTGTTCCTCACTTGGGATATAAAGTTCCTTTAGGCTCAATAATGGTTGACGGCAAACAATACCTTGAAAAGAGTTTTATCATGCCTGACCACGTCGTTGAAATTAGCGCAATCGCCTATGAATCAACTATAACTTATCCAATAACAATTGGTAGTATGGAACACGGCAATTTATATGCTAGTCAATATGAGGCTAGTGAACATACTAGAATAGAGTTTACCGTTGAACCGGACGAGGGATATCGTTTAGCACATAGTGGCCTAAAAATTACTTACAATGGAAAGACGGAAAACCTCTTTGGTAATACGTTTATTATGCCCGCTTGTGAAGTTGTTGCTTCAGCAGTGTTTGAGCCCGTTTATAAGGTAAATTCTTATGAAGACGGCAGAGTGGGCATTTATCCAAATAAAGACGAGATCGGCGTAGGTGAGGTCGTAAGATTTAAGTTTGTTGCGCACTCCGACGTTGTAGTAAATTCTATATTTGCAGAACTTAATTTTGGATCATACAGCGAGGGACTTGCATATAACGGCACGTTTGAGTTAACTACCAAAATACTGGATATGGCCGGAGAAAACCCTCAACTTTCCTTATCTGACGTAAGGGCTAGCGATATAACCAGTAGCACTTATTCTATCACCGTAAACGAATCGGTAGGTGGAAAGGTTAAAGTTTTAAGTTCTTCCTACGCTAGATACGGCGCGCCCGTAAGACTTTTAATAGAGGAAAATGGTGGATACAAACTGGAAAAAATAGAACTTCGTACCAATACCGGGGACTCTTTCCTGGTCGGCGACACCTTCATTATGCCAAAATCCACCGTTACCTTAGTTCCCACTTTTATTGAAGTTGACGAATTGGGGTTTGGCTTGGGGGCACAATACAATCGCAACGTAGAAAGTTTTAGAAAATTGGGCATAAATGCTTATTACTTTAGAGAAAAATACCAAATTTATGAAAAATATCCCGGTTTAATTAACCATCCATTCACCAACTATTTGGTTGGTTTCGTTAAGGTTTCTTCGGATATCGGTCACGATTTCTACATTCTGGAAGTAAACAACGTGGATAAAGTTACACCTATCGCGCGTACGGCACATGAATTTATTAGCGATTATCTTTCCGTTAGGGAAGAAGATATAAAGGTAAGCATTAATTATAACTACGTTATACTTTCAAATGGTGGAAACCCCGAAGAGGACTTTTATCTCTTTAAAAACGGCTTAAATCAAGTGGGAGATTTCCTTCTTTACGAGCGCGAAGATGGTTCTTACGGCGTATATAGTTATTTAGGTGATGAAAAATACGTAAGTATTCCCGAAACGCACAATGGTAGAAGTATAACCTATCTCTCTCAAAATACATTTAGTAATCCGGAAAATATTTGTGGTATCAGCCTTGGATACGTTAAGGAATTGGGAGATTTTGCTCTTAAGAATACCTCTATCAAATACGTTGACCTAAAATGTGTGGAAAAACTTGGAGTTGGCGTCTTTATGGGAGCAAATAACCTTATTTCATTCTCAACTTCTAGTACAAACAAATATTTATACGTAGAAAACGGAGTGCTATTTGTAAAGAAGAATTCGGTTAACGTGGATACTTTATATGCATATCCTACTGCTAAAACTGCGCCTAACGAGGCCTACAATATACCCTCAAAAACGACCTCACTAGCACCTTATGCTTTCTATAAATCGTCGCTTACAACTATAAGTTTTGGTAGTGAACTATCGGTTATAGGAGATTATGCCTTTAAAGATTCTGCACTTATCAACCTAAAACACATTACCAGAACTGCAAAAACCGGCCACGTTGATATGTCTAAGGGAATTGTTGCCGTCATAGGTAAAGGTGCTTTTAGTGGATGTTATGGGCTTAATTCCTTCTACCTTGATTCGGTTACTTTTATTGGAAAGGGTGCCATAACTTGGGACGGACAATCAAACGTAATGATTAACCTTTCACTTCAATCGGGTGGAGTAGTTATTACCGATGGAGATCCCGTAATGATATCATCTACTATATCTCCCGACGTTTCACTTGTTATAAACGTCCCTCAAAATCTACGCGAACTTTATAAAAATAGTGAAAAGTGGGCAGTCTATGTAGATGGTGGTTATTTACCGGTTGAATAGAAAATAATAGAAACTTTTTTAGAACGTATTCAAAATGGATACGTTCTTTTTTTTATGCCAAAAAAAGGTTAAAAATCGTGTAATTATGTCAAAATACGACCAATAAACTATATTAAAATGGAGGCAGTCCCGTGTTTTTTGTATTAAAGAAAAAGACGATAGTAATTATTGGAATTCTTCTTGCCGTCGCGATTTTATGTGCCTGTGGCATAGGTGTGATGGTGGAAGAAAGGGTTTTTAGTAAAAGACTAATCCCCATATATTCGGTTGAAAGGGATGAAAATACCGTGGCTCTAACTTTTGACTGTGCGTGGGGAGCCGAAAAAACGCGTGGAATAATGGACCTCATAGAAGGAGCAGGCTTTAAGTGTACCTTTTTCGTAACCGGTTTTTGGGTGGATGCTAACAAAGAGGTTGTGAAAGAGATAGTAACTAGAGGACATCAAATAGGAAACCATAGTGAAAATCATCTTCACATGGCTAAATTGAAGGAAAATGAGGTTGCGAGTGAAATAGATAGTGTAAATAATCGCATAAAAGAACTGACAGGCGAGGAGACGACCATTTTTAGGGCTCCTTTTGGCGAATATGATAATAGGCTAATTATGGCTTTAAACGAGCGCAAAACGGCTTGTATTCAGTGGAGCATAGATAGTCTTGACTGGAAGGGACTTAGTGGTGGAAAAATTGCAGAAAGAGTAACGAACAAGATAAGAAGTGGAGATATAGTCCTTTTTCACAACAATAGTGAACATATACTTGAAGGCTTACCACTTGTTATAGAGACGCTGAAAAATAAAGGACTTCGTGCAGTAAGAGTTGACGAGTTAATCTACAAAGAAAACTTTACTATAAACGGAGAAGGAAAACAAATCAAAAATTCATAATTTACTTAAAGGAGCAGACATGGAAAACTTAATGAATAACAACGTAGTAAATCTTTCCGGAAAAATAAGTGCCGAACCCATTTTCTCACATCAAGTATTCGGGGAGGGCTTTTATGAAACGGTAATGGAAGTTGAAAGGCTTTCTAGTCAAAAGGATATGATTCCCATTACAATTTCGGAAAGATTGATGCAAGAAGTGGATTTGGAAGAGGGTGATTTCTTAACGATAGAGGGGCAATTTAGGAGTTATAATAAAGTTATAGATGGAAAATCTAAACTAATGTTAACCGTATTTGTTAGAGAATGTAAGGAAAACTTAGATTGCGAAGACGTAAACAGCGTAGAATTGACAGGATACGTATGCAAACCACCCATTTTTCGTACGACACCATTCAAAAGAGAGATTGCAGACGTTTTAATTGCAGTAAATAGGGCTTACAACAAATCCGACTATATACCTTGTATTGCTTGGGGAAGAAACGCACGCTTTGCCTCTAGGCTGGGGATTGGCGACAAAGTAAGTTTGGTTGGTAGAATTCAATCAAGAGAATATCAAAAGGCGCTGGAAAACGGTGAGGTTGAAACGCGTACTGCTTATGAAATAAGCATTAGTAGAATAAGTTATGCCGAAGAAGAATAAAAAACTATTCCAAAATTTAAATTATGTGATATAATTAAAATATGGAACAAGTATTTAGAAATTT
>JAZSKG010000228.1:0-3480 GCA_045534735.1 Candidatus Stercoripulliclostridium sp. | reverse complement strand
CTTTGTGAGTGAAGCGAAGCGAAAGGAAGTCCATGTTGCATTTTGCATTCTGCATTATGCATTATAAATTCATTCCTTGTGAGCGAAACGAAGTGAAGTGAAGCCGTTCCGCGTTCCGCGTTCCGCACTCCGCACTTAAATTGCGTTCCGCACTCCGCACTCCGCGTTCCGCGTTTAAATTACTTCCTTGTGAGTGAAGCAAGGCGAAACGAGGCAATTTTGCATTTTGCATTCTGCATTTTGCATTAAAAATTTTCCTTGTGAGCGAAGTGAAACGTAGTGAAGCAATTCTGCATTCTGCATTCTGCATTAAAAATTTTCCTTGTGAGTGAAGCAAGGCGAAACGAGGTCGTTCCGCACTCCGCACTCCGCGTTCCGCACTTAAATAGCATCTGCCTATTTACAAATATCATATACTGCTTCCAGTAAAGTTTCTACGTCGCTTTCTACGTTATTGTAGCCTATGCTAACCCTAACGGCACCTCGTTTTAACGTGCCTAGATGCCTATGTAATAGGGGCGCACAATGTATCCCTGCTCTTACGCATATGCCATACTTTTGGTCTAGAATATCTGCTACTTCCGTAGAGGAAAAATCACCAACGTTAAAGGATATAACGCCGTTTGGCTCGGTGGAGTATAAGGTGACGTCTTTGTACTTTTTTAGGCTACTTAGTAGGGTAGTGGAAAGTCCTCTTATTTTCCTTTCTATCTTATTAAAATGCTTGTAAGTATAGTTGATTCCTTCTTTTAGACCGGCAATTCCGGGAGTGTTTAAAGTGCCGGCTTCTTGCCCTTCGGGAAGGGAAATAGGCTGGGTTAAACTGCCACTTTCCGTACCGGTTCCACCGGCCAAAATAGGGGTTGGAACAACTCCATTTTTGAATACTGCAAAGCCGGAGCCTTGTGGGCCGTGTAGCCCTTTGTGAGCAGGTGCCGAAATGCAACTTACACCTTTATAATTAGTTTTTAGGTGACCTAGACTTTGGGCGCAGTCTACTATGAATGGTATTCCATACTCTTCACATAAGATACCCAACTCCTCTATATTTTGCGTAGTACCCGTCACGTTGCTCATCTCTTGCAGTACTACTAGAGAGGTGTTTTTTGTAATTGCTTGCTTAAGGGTACTTTTTTCCAAAATGCCACCTTTGCCACTTAAGTAATTTACCTTTGTGCCCCTTGCTTTAAGCCTTTCTATCGGTCTTAGTACGGAGTTATGTTCGTACACGGAAGTGATTATATCCCCACCGGTATAAAGCCCCGTTATTGCAAGGTTTAAGGCTTCCGTACAATTCTTTGTAAATACTACGCTACCATCAAAAATTTTCTCTCTTATAATATCCCTTGCATCCTCAATTATCCCCGAGGCTCTTAGGCTTTCCGAGTGGCTACCACGACCTGCATTTGCGCTTCTTTTAAGTTCTTTTTCTACGGCGCGAAGCATAGACCTGGGCTTAAATCTACTGGTTGCTGAATTATCTAGATAAATACACGAGTTCAAACCAAACATAATATAGTGTATTATGGAGACCGTTTTTTATGAATACACTTATCCCTTTTAAATCACGCGCCGAGGCAATTAGGCTCTCCCGAGCCCTCACGAAAAATAGAATAGCCCATACCGTCGTAAATACCCCAAGAAGGTTAGGGGTAAGTTGTGGACTATCGGTAGTATTTTATGATTCATCTCTTGAAAACGTGAACAACCAAATAAAAATATTGGGACTTGTTACAAACCTAGGCGTTTTTAATAGGAATTAACCTCTTTAAAGGACAACTCGGTATTTGTAAATATTTATATTATCTTAATGCGCGCTAAAATATAATTTACTTTTATTAAAAAATATAGTATAATTACCGCGTGAATAAGAATACTTTGCTTGAAAAATTAAAAAAGGCACATCCTACTGCCGGTTGCGAGTTGGAATATTCCACTCCCTTTGAACTGCTTGTTGCAGTAATTCTTTCTGCGCAATGCACCGACAAAAGGGTAAATATTGCTACTCGTGAACTTTTTAAGGTTTACAACACTCCCGAGCAATTTGCGAGCCTTACCCTTGAGGACCTAAAGCCCTATATTTTTAGTTGTGGATTCTACAACAATAAGGGCACGAACATTATAGCAATGAGTAGGGCACTTATGGAAAAGCACGGTGGCGAGGTTCCACGCACCCTAGAGGAACTTGTAGCCCTTGCGGGAGTTGGCAGAAAGACTGCGAGCGTAGTGCTGTCCGTTGCCTTTGATATTCCTGCAATGCCCGTTGATACTCACGTTTTTAGGGTGTCTAAGAGAATAGGGCTAAGCGAGGGAGAAACGGTAGAAAAGGTGGAAAAGGACCTAATGGCAACCTTTGCCCCCGAGGACTGGAACTCACTACATCACACTTTAATTTTCCAAGGAAGATACGTATGCAAGGCGCAAAAACCCGACTGCGAGGGCTGTGCCATAAGAGAAGAATGTAAGTACTTTAAGGAGAAATAGTATGTTTTTAGACGTTGCTGTAATATACTGCAAGGCCGGTAATGGTGGCGATGGTGTCGTTGCATGGCACCGTGAGAAATACGTAGCAACCGGTGGTCCCGATGGTGGCGATGGTGGACATGGTGGCTCCATATATTTCCAAGCCGATCGTTCCATGAACACCCTTATATCTTTTAGATACACCCAACATTTTAAGGCAGAAGACGGCGCCAATGGAGCCGGCAAAAAGTGTAGTGGTAAGGCAGGTAAAGACCTCATAATAAAGGTCCCTTGTGGCACCATCATTCGTGATGCAGAATCTAACGGCATCATAGCCGACGTTTTTAACGACGGAGAAAAGGTACTAATATTCAAAGGTGGCCGTGGTGGACGTGGTAACGCACGTTTTGCAACTCCCACGCATCGTAGCCCCGGTTACAGCGAACACGGTGAAAAAACGGAAACTCGCAAAATCAAGTTAGAACTCAAAACGATAGCCGACGTTGGCTTAGTTGGGTTCCCAAACGTAGGAAAATCTACACTTCTTTCCGTCATATCTGCAGCGCGTCCAAAGATAGCAAACTATCACTTTACCACCCTTTCTCCCAACCTTGGAATGGTAGACGTATACGGCGATAGTTTCGTTGTAGCAGATATCCCCGGACTAATTGAAGGTGCTAGTGAAGGCGTAGGACTGGGCCACAGTTTCCTTCGTCACGTAGAGCGCGTAAGGCTAATAGTTCACCTTATTGATATATCGGGAAGCGAGGGAAGAAATCCCCTTGAGGACTACAAGGCAATAAGAAAGGAATTGGAAAACTATAGCATAGACCTTGCATCACTTCCCGAAATTATAGTTGCCAACAAGTGCGATCTTCTCTATGGTGATGAAACGACCATACAAGACTTAGAGGCTATGACGGGCACCGAGGTTATACAAATTTCTGCAGCGACCACCGATGGTGTTCAAGAGTTAAAGCGCATTATAAACGCAAAACTAAAGGAACTACCACCCCT
>JAZSKG010000154.1:0-7878 GCA_045534735.1 Candidatus Stercoripulliclostridium sp. | reverse complement strand
CGATGATTGCATTAATAAGTATGGAGTTGATGGCTTTAGGAAGTTGATGGATAGGGCTCTCCCTCTTACGGAATTTAAGATTAGAACCCTTCAAAATCAAGCAGGTACTACAACGCTTGAGGGTAAAGAAAAGTTCGCACTTTCCACAATTCCGGTACTTGCTTCATTAGAGCCTGTTTCAAGAGACGTGTATACTAAACTAGTTTCCGAACTTAGTGGCTTGAGCATTGATAGCCTTAATACGCAAGTAATGAAATACTTGAGGGGAGAAACCTTACTAAAGCCCCAACAACCTGAAAAAAAGGAAAATAAGAACTCTAGTGCGTATATAAGAATGTGTCGTTTCGTTCTTGCATCAATGGTTGAACTCAAAGACTACGTATATGCGAAAGATTTGAACGAAGGAATCTTTGAGGACGAAATACATAAAAAAGTATATAGATATCTTGTTTCTCGCATGGAAAGCAAGGTTCCTCCTAGAAAAGGGGACTTGTACGACATAGAACTTGAATACAAATGCGAAATAGATGAGATACTAGATTCGTTATATCAAATACCATTAGACAAGCAGGCAGATCACTACAATGCTTGTATGGAAAAACTTCTTCAAGGTGCAAAACAAAATAGAATAAATACTCTTTTTGAAGAAATTAAAACTGCACCACCAGAAAAACAAGAAGAGTTAAAATCCGAACTAAGAAAACTATTATATAACAAATAACCAACCCACAAAGGAGGATGCATAAATGTCTGATAGAGAATTAAAACTCAAGGCAGAAGTGCAAAAAATTGTTGATTCCTACAAGGAAAAAGAAACTAAGACAATTAATGAAGATGAGTTGCTTAATAGGCTAGAAAAACTTGCTCTTGAACCTCAAGATATTGAAAATATCTACAAAGAACTTGAGCAAAGTGGTATAACCATTAACGATCAGGCAAGTGTTAAGAACGACCAACTTCTACAAAAAATAATGAACGAAGTCAACATTGACGACTCCGTTAAGATGTATCTTAAAGATATTGGTAGATTCCCACTTTTAACTGCTGAAGAAGAGTTAATGTATGCCAAGAGCATGGTTGAGGGCGATACTCAAGCAAAGGAAAAACTCATTAATGCAAACTTACGTTTGGTTGTCAGCATCGCAAAAAGATACGTTGGCAGAGGAATGGCTTTCTTGGACCTTATTCAAGAAGGTAATCTTGGCTTGATGAAGGCAGTAGATAAGTTTGACTATACTAAAGGATTTAAGTTCTCTACTTATGCGACTTGGTGGATTAGACAAGCAATCACGCGTTCAATAGCCGATCAAGCGCGCACCATACGTATTCCCGTTCATATGGTTGAAACTATTAACAAACTCATTAAAGTTTCTCGTTCTCTTCTACAAACCTTAGGAAGAGAACCTACTTCCGACGAAATTGCAGAAGCAATGGGGATTTCTGAAGCAAGGGTTATAGAAATACAAAAGATTGCTCAAGATCCGGTTTCTTTGGAAACGCCAATAGGTGAAGAAGACGACAGCCATCTTGGTGATTTTATAGAAGATACTTCTGCAACTGCGCCTATTGATGCAGCAGAAGCCAATATGCTAAAAGAACAAGTAAATGAAATACTAGGAACTCTTGCACCTCGTGAGGCTATGGTTTTGATTCTAAGATATGGCCTAAGAGACGGACGTCCGCGTACACTTGAAGAAGTTGGTAAAGTGTTTAACGTTACCCGTGAACGTATTCGCCAAATAGAAGCAAAGGCATTAAGAAGACTAAAGCACCCCAATAAGACCAAGAAACTACGTGACTTTTTGGATAAATAGTTGTGATTAAACTGGATAAGAGATTAAGCGCGATACAAAATGAAATTCGTGGTAAGTTAATCGCCGATATTGGGTGTGACCATGGCAAACTTTCGGTATCTTCTTTAATTAATGGGAAGTGCGAAAGAGTAATTGCAGGCGACGTAAGCGCTGGAAGTTTGAGCAAAACAGTATCGCTTGCAAAAGAATACGATTTGGCAAATAAGGTTGATTGTAGGCTTACTGACGGCTTTGATAACATATCGGAAGACCTTGATACTGCTATAATTGCAGGACTAGGTGGATACGAGATTAAAAGTATTCTTACTAAAAAAATACCTAATATTACTCGCTTGGTATTATGCCCACACCAAAATGCCGGAGTATTAAGAAAAGCATTAAATACGTTGGGCTACGGAGCAATTAAAGATTACGTAGTAAAAGAGGGTAAAAAGTATTATCAAATAATAGTTGCTGAAAAAAACGATATAAGGTTTTTAGACTCAGAATTACGATTTGGTAAAAATATTCCTCCGTCATCCGAGTATCGTGAGATGCTACTTACTAGAAAAGAAATTCTAGACGAAAGGTTTGTTGGTAGAGATATACCAGATGGCGAAATGAAAGAAGAGTATCAGGAGATTGAGAAATGTCTAAAATCGGAGATGTAATTAAAATTATTGAAGAGTTTGCTCCATTAGAGAATCAAGCACATTATGACAACTGTGGCTTACTTTATGGCGATCCATCATGGGAATTAAAAGGTGCATTAGTAACCCTAGATACGAGTGTTTCCGTTGTAAATGAAGCAATATCAAAAGGGGCCAATTTGATTATTGAGCATCATCCGAGTATCTTTATGCCAATAAAAAAGATTGACCTTTCTTACCCTAAACATAAGGCTATTGCGTTAGCAATTAAAAATGATATTG
Organism: Candidatus Stercoripulliclostridium sp.; assembly: GCA_045534735.1. Taxonomy (GTDB): domain Bacteria; phylum Bacillota; class Clostridia; order Christensenellales; family DTU072; genus Stercoripulliclostridium_A. The sequence continues at coordinate 5,153 of JAZSKG010000154.1, read as the reverse complement.
CAATATACAGTGCACATACTTCTATTGATTTTGCTGTTGGTGGCTTAAACGATAGGGTAATGGAGTTGCTTGGATGTAAAGAATACTACATACCTTCTGATCGTCTAGACGATATGAGAATAGGCGTACTAGAAGTAGGTTGCAAACTTTCTACTCTTGTTGAAAGAGTTGGTAAAATTTTTAATGATAAACACGTTGCATTTGTGGGTGATGCAGATAACGAAATTAAAACAATTGCAGTAATAAATGGTGGAGGCGGATCGCAAGAAGGGACTCTTCTAGAGGCTATTAGATGTAAAGCAGACGTTTTTATATCCGGCGACTTTAAATATAACGTATTAAGGCTTGCCAAAGATTTGGGCTATAACGTTATTGTGTTTGGCCATTATGATAGTGAAACACCATTTATGGATCTTGTTAAAAATAAATTAATAGATAATAATATACAAAACGTGCATGGCGCTACGTCGTGTACGAATCCATTGAATTAGGAGATAATATATGGATATTGAAAAGATTTTAGAGTATCAAAAGTTGGATTTTGTTCTTTATAAGGCCAACAGAGACTTTATAAACAGCGATGAAAACAAAAATGCACAAGCACTTCGTAAGTTAAGAAACGATTTAGCAGAGTCTTTAATTCGTCTTGATAAGGAAACCGGCGAAAATTTCCGTGATATAGAAAAAGCGATTAACGCATATGAAGCCTTTATGAAAAAGACGAAAGGAATGACTCTTACCGGTGCTAAAAACATTGAGCAAGCCGATAAAATAGATGAAACGCTTGACTCCCTTATTAAAGAGTTAGATGCAATCTATAGAGATCTTGACAAAGGATTTAAACGTCTTCAAGATATAGAGGGAAAAGAATCTAAGGCAATCGCACAAAAGATGTCAAAAGTACTTAGCGAACTCAAAAATGCAGAACAACTCAAAAATGACGTTAGAGTAAAAATTCTTTCTTCTATTACTCAAGAAGGCAATGCTCTTAATAAGATGCAAAGTGAGTTGGATCCTGAGGACCTTAAACTTTATAATAAAGTTAAGAATGCTAAGATTAAGATGCCTTACGTTGTTGAATATAGGGATGGAAACTGCTTAGGTTGTGGCTTAGAGATTAAGTCTGAAGTAGATGCAAAATTGCAAAATTTTGGCGACGTTGCAGAATGTCCTAATTGCAGAAGATTAGTTTATAAAAAATAAGTAAGCAAGTCATAACATATAATATATACGGAGCGTATATGTTATTTAGTAAAATGAATGGAATTGGTAATGATTACATATTTTTTATTAGCGATTTATGTAATAAACAGGAGTTTGAGTACTTAAAAAGGAATATTGAACGTTTAACTATCCGTTTATCCAATAGGTATTTTGGTATAGGTGGAGATGGAGTAGTCTTGGTTGAAGATTCCAAGGTAGCAGATGCAAAAATGCACATTTTTAATGCAGACGGTAGCGAAGGCAAAATGTGTGGAAATGCATTAAGATGCATTGGAAAAATTCTTTCCGATAAACGTAATGGCACGTGGAAGTCATTCCAAGTTGAAACGGCTTCGGGCGTAAGGCAAATTGAAATAATTAATAATGAGGGCGCAGTTGCTCAAGTAAAAACAAAAATGGGAAAACCCATTTTTATTGGACAAGAGGGCAAGGTAGAGTTTTATAACGTAGGAAACACACATGGCGTTTTTTACGTTGATAGACTTGACGATAGTGCTATTGATTGTGCCAGAGTCGTTTCCCAAAAATACAACGTAAATGCTGAAGCCGTTTGTATAAATGATGGTAACGTAAGCATGAGAGTATGGGAATTGGGTTCAAATGAAACGATGGCTTGTGGCACCGGTGCAACTTGCGTTGCATATTCACTTTTTAAAAGTGGCAAATTCCAAGATAGTATAATTATAAATCTTAAAGGTGGTACCCTTACTGCTTTTAATGAAATTGATGGCGTTTCTATAATAGGAGATGCTGCGTTAAATTATATAGGAGAAGTTGATTTAAGAAACTATGGTTAAAATTAATAAAAATTATAATGCTTTAAAAGAAAGTTATTTATTCTCTACAACTGCTAGAAAGATAAGAGAATTCCAAGCAAACAATCCTGATAAACCTGTTATAAAAATGGGAATAGGCGACGTAACCAAACCACTTACTCCTTGTGTTGTAAGTGCTTTAAAAAAGGCTAGTGAAGAAATGGGTGTTGCTGAAACATTCCGTGGTTACGGCGATGAGCAAGGCTACACATTTTTAAGAGAAGCAATTCAAAAGTATTACAAAAAGATTGGTAACGTTCAACTTGATTTAGATGAAATATTTATTTCCGATGGCGCGAAGAGTGACATAGCGAATATTACCGATCTATTCTCCAATGATAACGTTATTGTGATACCAGACCCCGTATATCCCGTATATTTGGATAGTAACGTTATGCTTGGTAGGGAAATCATATACATAGAAGGTAACGAAGAAAATGGATTCCTTCCCATGCCTTCAAGTGATTTAAAAGGAGACATAGTTTACCTATGCTCACCCAATAATCCCACTGGTGCAGTTTATAATCGTGATCAACTTAAGATTTGGGTTGACTTTGCCTCAAAGAATAATATGTTAATATTATTTGATGCTGCATATGAGGCTTTTGTCAATGATGAAACCTTGCCTCGTTCAATATATGAAATTGAGGGTGCTAAAAAGTGTGCTGTAGAATTTTGTTCTCTCTCTAAAACGGCTGGTTTTACAGGTACTCGCTGTGGCTATACTATTGTGCCTAAGGATATCATTATTGAAGATAAATCATTAAATAAAATGTGGCTTCGTCGTCAAACAACAAAATTTAATGGAACTTCATATATTGTTCAAAGAGGAGCAGAAGCAGTATTTAGCGATGAAGGTATTAATGAATGTTATAAGAACGTAGCATACTATAAAGAAAATGCAAAAATTATTGCTGAGGCTCTAGATGAAATCGGTGTATGGTATACAGGAGGTATCAACTCTCCTTACGTATGGCTAAAGTGTGGAATGGACTCTTGGGAATTCTTTGATCTGCTCTTAAATGATGCTCAAGTAGCAGGTACGCCCGGTTCAGGCTTTGGAAAATGCGGCGAAGGCTATTTCCGTTTAACTGCTTTTAATACGAAGGAAAACACCATAGAAGCAATGAATCGTATTAAGAAATTGTTTAAAAAATAGTGTGTTTATGTATCTCTAGATACAAAAAAACGACTATCCTTTGAAAGCGCTCTTTAAAATTTAAATGGCGCTTTTTTGTTGGATGTCTAAATTGTTTAGGAAAATAAAACTATTGATTTTTCCGCGCGCGTGTGATAATATATAATAAATAAAGCATATTAAGGAGATGCGAACAGTGAAAGATTTTTGGCGTAAAGCACGAATATATAACGTAAATAGTATAGAAAGGTATGCTTCCGGGTACCCTTTAGACCAAGATAATAATTGCAAAACCGTTTCTCTAAATGGCGAATGGGATTTTAAATATTGTGAAAACGTTTCTGAAATTCCAGAAGGTTTTCAAAACCTAGGTGCTGATTTGACTGGTTTTGATAAAATTACCGTTCCTAGCGAATGGCAAATTAAAGGATACGATACTCCAATATATACAAACATAAACTATCCTTATGCTCTTGAATCCAAAATAGTACCAATGATTCCTCACGTTTATGGACACTTGAACTCTGTAGGTTGCTATGCAACCAAATTTAACGTTGAGAAAAATGGTGACAACGTATTTATCCGTTTTGGTGGTGTTGGAAGTTGTGCAGAAGTATATGTTAACGGAGAATTTGTTGGTTACTCTGAAGATACTTTTGATTTCCAAGAATACGAAATTACTAAATACGTAAAAGAAGGCGAAAATAAACTAGCAGTTGTAGTATATCGTTATTGTACCGGTAGTTATTTGGAAGACCAAGACATGTGGCGTCTTTCCGGTATTTTCCGTGACGTTGATTTGATATATAAGCCAAAAGTTGAGATTTCAGATATGTATTTTTATTCAGATTTCTCAGACGATTTCTTGACTTGTAAAATAAATGGTAAAATTGATATTACTTGCAATGGACAGGGCCTTAAAAATCCGATAGTTAAAGTTACCGTTGTTGATTATTATGGTAATGAAGACGCTATCTTCGAAGGTACTTACGCAATTAAATCTCTAGAAAATGGCGAAAAATATACTTTTAACCTTTTGGAGACTATATCAAACTTCCGTCTTTGGTCGCATGAGGTTCCAAATCTTTATGCTATAATGGTTGAGCTTCTAGACAATGAATATTTCATTGACAAGAGAGTTTGTTCTTACGGCTTTAGAAAGGTAGAAATTGTTCCCATGCTAGCAGGTGAGGGACCGTTTATTCTTTTAAATGGCAAGCCTGTTAAGTTCGCTGGTGTAAATAGACACGAGTTCCATCCAGATTATGGCCATGCAGTACCTGTAGAACTCATTGAACAAGATATCATTTTATGTAAAAAGAATAATATTACTGCAATACGTACTTCTCACTATCCTAACCAGCCTGCATTCTATGAACTATGCGATAGATATGGCATTCTAGTTATATGTGAAAACAACCTTGAAACTCACGGACTCAGTATTTTGATTCCTAGAAGCAACAAAATGTGGACAGAACAAGTATGCTATCGTATGCGCAATATGGTTAATACTTTTAAGAATCATCCATGTATTGTTTCTTGGTCGCTTGGTAATGAATCTGGCCGTGGTAAAGCATTCATGGCTATGCGTAAGGTTGCATTAGCAATAGACAACACTCGTTTTATCCATTATGAACAAGATTTCAAACTAGAGGTTAGTGACGTTCTTTCAGAAATGTACGCTCATTATGAAAAAATGGAACCAATTGGTAAGAATAAACCTATTTGGCATGGTAGTTATATCTATTGTCCAGCCGGTTGGCCTATGAGTCCGGATAGATATCGTGACAAACCGTTTATTCAATGTGAATATGCTCATGCTATGGGTAATAGTTTAGGTAACTTCTCCGACTATTGGGATGAGTTTAAGAAGTATGATAGATTAGCAGGTGGCTTTATTTGGGACTTTGCTGATCAATCTATTAAATATACCAGAGAAGACGGCACCGTTGAATGGAGATATGGTGGTGACTTCG
>JAZSKG010000033.1:0-3593 GCA_045534735.1 Candidatus Stercoripulliclostridium sp. | reverse complement strand
CCTTTGCCACAGCAACCACATAGCAATAGGATTATGATAATCCAACAAATGCAATCGCAGCCACCACCGTTACCAAAGTTGAAGCCGTTCATATTTCGCACCTCCTTTTAGAGTTAGGCTTTAGCCTACACTACAAGGTATGTAAGAACTTAAATTATTGTTACGAGTACATAAATAATTTGCACATGGTTTGTTTTTATGTTATAATAACATAAATAAATTCTTGCAAGGAAGAATAATGAAGAAATTATCGGAAAATCCATTTATTAAACAAATACCAAACATTTTAACTGCATCAAGAATTATAATTGCAATTGTAATACTTTTTATTAAACCTTATTCAATTGCTTTCTACGTAATTTTTGGATATTGCGGTATTAGTGACCTATTTGACGGCGTAATTGCTAGGGCACTAAAAAATGAATCCAGTTTTGGCTCTCTTTTGGATACAATAGGGGATGTTATGCTCACGATATCCGGCGCTGTTATTATGTTCTGTTATATGCACATGATAGATAACGTTTGGATTTGGGGAATGCTATCAGCAGTGCTCTCGGTTTTCGTGTTTAGAATTTTAGGCGCAGTTGTTACTTTTATAAAGTTTAAGAAGTTTGCAATGTTGCACACTATTGGAAATAAAGTCGGTATGATTTTGCTTTTCTTATTCCCTCTATTCTACGAACTACTTTCAAGAGTAGATGCCGCAGAAATTACTTTGTACGTAATTTGTGGCATATGCATTGTTGCTGCTATTGAAGAAATTGTCATAGAGATTATATCTAAAGATTTTAATGAAAATATTAAGTCTGTTTTTCAACTTTTACCTAAGAAAGAAAACGAGAACGACACTTTAGCATAATTATTTTTTAGTACTTGAACTATACTACTTTAAGTAGTATAATATCAGTTATATAACACTGGGGAGTGAATTATATGATTAAAACTTATTCACAAGGATTTAATTACGTTAATGGACAATTTGTAGAAGCCAAGTCTAATGATGGCTATAAAAAGACTATGGCATACAAAATCATAGATGCCCATAATCAATCTAATACAACTGAAAAGGGGAAAAACGTTAATATTAAATTTGATGCGATAGCATCTCATGATATTACCTACGTAGGAATTATACAAACGGCTAAAGCCATAGGTCTAGAGAAGTTTCCTATACCTTACGTTTTGACCAATTGCCACAATAGTCTTTGCGCTGTTGGTGGTACTATAAATGAAGACGACCATATGTTTGGCCTTTCTGCCGCAAAGAAATATGGCGGAATTTTTGTTCCTCCACACTATGCAGTTATACATACCTACATGCGCGAAAATTTTGCCGGTTGTGGTAAGATGATTCTTGGTTCAGACTCTCATACTCGTTATGGAGCACTTGGTACCATGGCTATCGGTGAAGGTGGCCCTGAATTGGTTAAGCAAATAATAGGCAAAACCTATGACGTAAGTTATCCCGAAGTCGTTGCCGTTAAACTTGTTGGTACTCCTAGAAAGGGTGTTGGCCCTCAAGACGTAGCATTGACTATTATCGGTAAAGTTTTCAAGTCCGGTTTTGTTAAAAATAAGGTAATGGAATTCGTAGGCGAAGGTGTTAAAACTCTACCTATAGAGTATCGCATAGGCATTGACGTTATGACTACGGAAACCACATGTTTAAGTTCTATTTGGGAAACTGACGAGCAAGTTGAAAAATATTTGTCCGATCGCAATAGGGCTGGAGATTACAAAGAGTTAAAGCCGGAAGAGGGAGCATATTACGATGCACTAATAGAAGTAGACCTTTCTAAAGTTGAACCTATGATAGCACTTCCATTCCATCCTAGCAACGTTTACACTATTAGAGAGTTATTAGCAAATCCCTATGAGATTTTATCGGAATGTGAAAAGAAAGGTAGAGAGTTATTACATAACGAGTCCTTTACTTTAACCGATAAAATTACCGAAGATGGACGTATTAGAGTTGATCAAGCAATTATTGCAGGTTGCGCCGGTGGTACTTATGATAATTTAGTTGAAGCAAGTTCTATACTAGAAGGTAAGGCAATCGGCGATAGACTTTCTATGAGTGTATATTGTGGTTCTCAACCCATATATTTGGATTTATTGAAGAAGGGTGTTATTGCAAAACTAACTGAAAGTGGCGTAATAGTTAAAACCTCTTTCTGTGGTCCTTGTTTTGGTGCCGGCGACGTTCCAGCAAACAATGGACTATCCATTAGACACACTACTCGTAACTTTGAAAATAGAGAAGGATCTAAACCCAACGAAAAACAAATTGCTTCCGTTGCACTTATGGATGCTCGTAGCATAGCGGCAACTGCAGCGAATGGTGGATATCTTGCATCTGCAATGGATCTTAACTATGATGATAGCATTGAGGATTTCTATTACGACGATAAAGTATACAAGAATAGGGTCTACAATGGATATGGAAAAGCAGATGCTAACATAGATTTGGTTTACGGACCTAATATTGCCGATATACCTCCAATGATTGCACTCAAAGACAACTTGTTTATGAAGGTTTGTGCTGTAATAGACGATCCCGTAACCACGACGGATGAACTAATCCCATCTGGCGAAACGTCCAGTTATCGCTCTAATCCTTTAAGACTTGCCGAGTTTACATTATCTAGAAAGGATCCTAAATACGTTGGTAGAGCAAAGGCTGTAAAAGAAGATGAATTAAACTTAGAAAAAGGTGTTCTTTCCAGCGAATATGATTATGCTTTAGAAATTGCAGGATGCAAGGTTGAAGAATTAGAGATAGGAAGTGTAATTTACGCAAGAAAGCCCGGCGATGGCAGTGCAAGAGAACAAGCGGCATCTTGTCAACGTGTTCTTGGTGGTATTGCTAATATTGCAAGCGAATATGCAACAAAGAGGTATCGCTCTAACCTTATAAATTGGGGTATGATACCGTTTAAATATAATGGTGGTGCAGATTTCAAAGTTGGTGACATTATATACGTTAAAAATCCGAATTTGGCACTTGAAATTGGTCGTACTAAAGCAACTGTAATTAGTGGCAACAATTGTAGAGAAATAGAACTTACGGTTGATGCATTAACTGATGCAGAAAAGGCAATTATAAAGGCTGGTTGTTTAATTAATTATAACAGAAGCGAAATGAAATAAAGGAGTAGACATGATATACGATAAGAAAAACGAATGTATGTCTAGAGAGGAAATGCAAGCATTGCAATTGGAAAGATTTAAGGCAATTGTAAAATATGCATATGAAAACGTTCCTTTCTACAAGAAGAAATACGATGAAGCAGGTTTTAATCCTGATGATATTAAAACTTTAGATGACGTTAGAAAAGTTCCTTTTACCGTTAAGAGCGATTTAAGAGATAACTATCCTTATGGCTTGCTTGCTGTTCCAAAATCTAAATTAATTAGAGTTCATGCATCAAGTGGTACTAGCGGTAAACCCACGGTAGTATGCTATACGGAAAACGATCTTGAACTTTGGACCGAGTGTTGTGCTAGACTTTGTGCTGCTGCCGGTGTTGAAAGTGACGATATAGTTCAAGTATCATTTGGTTATGGCTTGTTTACTGGTGCGCTTGGTATGC
>JAZSKG010000128.1:0-2712 GCA_045534735.1 Candidatus Stercoripulliclostridium sp. | reverse complement strand
TACATATTTAAAAAGCATTTGTGTTTTAGTAACCTTTTAGAAGGTTATTTTATTTTGCCTTGTAGCATATATTTTAGGTAACGGAGAAAGAATGCAAGGCATAGATTATACCTTTTGTGAACTAAGAGAAAAAGTGGTTATAAACGTACTGGACGGTAAGCAACTTGGGCGAATAGTGGATATTGCTCTACATTGCTCAGGGAAGGTGGTTGGGCTCATAGCAAGCCCCGATAAGAAACTCTTTAAAAACTTTTCCGGTAATGAAAATATCTTTATCCCTTGGCAAAAAGTGACCAAGATAGGCGACGACGTAATTTTAGTGGAATTAGGTGGGGTAAATTCTACCGAAATATGTAAATAGTATTTACATTTTTCGCAAGATATAGTATAATATGGCTATAAAAATTCAAAGGAAGTACAATATGAAGTGTCCCTTTTGTAACAGTCTTGAGTCCAAAGTTATAGATTCTCGTCTTAACGACGACGGCACTAGCATAAGAAGACGTCGTGAGTGCGTAGGTTGCTCCAAGCGCTATACCACTTATGAAAAGATAGAATCCAGTCCCGTGTTAGTTATTAAAAATAATGGAAATCGTCAAATTTTTGATAGCGCAAAAATTAAAAACGGTATCATAAAGGCATGTGAAAAACGTCCCGTTTCCATGGCAAGAATAGACAAACTTGTAAGCGACATAGAAAAACAAGTTAATAACACTCTCGCCCAAGAAATTTCTTCCAAGAAAGTAGGCGATATGGTTATGAACGGACTCAAAGGGCTAGACGAAGTTGCTTACGTAAGATATGCTTCCGTACATCGTCAATTTAAGGACATTAATACACTTTTGGAAGAAATAGAAAAACTCGTTGCAGACAAGGGTAACGAAGACGGAGACAAATAAATTGCGCGTTTACAAATTTGATAGAAAACCACTCAGACTTTCTAAGTATCTTAGCGAAGTCTTTCCAGAATTAAGGTACGGATATTTCCGTACCCTTTTGAAGTTAAGGGAGATAAGAATTAACGGCAAAAAAACCTCTCAAGACGTCATTTTACAAAAGGGTGACGTTGTAGAGGTATATTGTGATGAAGATAAACTTTTAAAGTTTAACTTTGATTCCGTTTATGAAGACGAAAATATCCTTATTGCAGTAAAGCCACGAGGTGTTTCCAGCGAGGAGTTTTGTAACCGTATTTCCACAACTTTAAATAAGCCCACAGCCCTAGCACATAGGCTGGACACCAACACTAAAGGTCTTCTTATGATGACTCACAACGACAAGGCAAGCGAGTGTTTAAGAGAGGGCTTCAAGAAGGGGTATATAGAGAAGAAATATTTTGCCTTGGTAGGGGGAAATCTAACCGAGCATCTTGACCTAAAAGCATACTTGGTAAAGGATGCGGAAAAGGGCATTGTTACCATTACCGACGTTAAGGTAAACGGCTCCGTTCCCATTAGAACGGAAGTGGAACCCACCGAGCATGGAGAGGGCGTTACCACCGTAGAAGTTACACTCCATAGTGGAAAAACCCACCAAATAAGAGCCCACCTTGCCTACGCAGGATATCCCATTGTAGGCGACACTAAATACGGTGACTTTGAACTCAATCGCGTTATGCGCGCAAAGAGGCAATATCTTAGTGCCTGTAAACTGGCGTTCCATTTCCCAAAGGGCGCGTACTTAAGTTATCTTAACGACAAAAAGTTCCAAGTGGAAAAGGACTTCTAATTATACTTGTATAATTAAATTTCAAAATTTTCGGTTTTTAAGGCGGTACGAAGTTTAGAAAGTATCGCCTTTTCCAGTCTTGAAACGTAAGAGCGAGATATACCCAATTCATCTGCCGTTTCTTGTTGAGATTTTGGCTCGCCGTCACCCAAACCATAGCGCATAGTTATTAGTTTTTGCTCCCTGGAATTAAGATATTTTTTAATTATTTTTGCAATGCTTTCCCTTGTAACGGCATCCTCGGTTTGCTTATAAACGGTGTCTTCGTCAACAGCCAAAACGTCTATAATTTGTAGTTTGTTACCATCTTTATCGGAGCCGATTTCGTCGTACAATGACAGATTGTTTTTGTGCTTTTTGTATGCGCGAAGCGCCATAAGAATTTCATTTTCTATGCATCTGGAAGCATAGGTCGCAAGCGCCGTACTTTTGTCCCCTTTAAAGGTATTAATTGCCTTTATTAAGCCTATGGTCCCCACCGAAAGAAGTTCGTCTTTATCGGGATAATTGGTGTATTTTTTTGCTATGTAAACTATGAGTCTAAGATTGTGTTTTACCAGAACGTCGCGCGCTTCCATATCCCCATTTCTAAAGCGCTCCAAATACTCTCTTTCCTTTTCCGGACTAAGAGGGTGGGGAAAGGAATTTTGGTTTTCTATTCCACTTGTTAGTAATAATACGCCGGAAAGTACTGCAAAGAATCCTTCTATTAAAATATCTGCCTACCTACAATATTGTTATTATATGTCAAATTGCGACAAAAATTTACAAAAGAGCAACAAAAAAACCACCCTAAGGTGGAATTTTGAGTTAGCCTATAAGCCGAGTTCTGTATTTGACGACCATCTGTCTTGGCGCATAGTCGCCTATGCGCTCTAGCGATTGAGGGGACGGACGGGCAATCCATAGTCCCTTTTCTCTTGCATCAAGTGGGGTTTACACAGCCAATTTCGTCGCCGAACTGCTGGTGAGCTCTTACCTCAC
>JAZSKG010000031.1:0-2103 GCA_045534735.1 Candidatus Stercoripulliclostridium sp. | reverse complement strand
CGCTTGGCCTCCGACTTGTAAAGAAATGCAAACACGCGAAATAGAAAGCCTCGGACATGATTTAGAAAAGAGGGAAAATAGTTACGAAGCACCCACCTGTGATAGTGAAGGTTGTGAATTCCTTTATGAATGTATTCGTTGCGACTACGTAGAAGCAGGCACCATTATACCTGCTACCGGTCATGATTATGGTGATTGGACTGTGATAACTCCTTCTACCTGCTCTCAAGAAGGATGCAAAGAAAGGGTTTGCTCTACTTGTGGAGAAGCTGAAACCGAGGCAATGGAAACCATTGCTCATGCCTATGGCGAATGGGTTAAGGTTGATGGTGGTATGGAAGAGCATACTTGCACCGAGTGTGGACATAAAGAACAAAGAGAACAAGCAAATCTTGAAAACGTTGAGGATTTTGAGAAACTCGTAGAAGAGGTAACTAAAGCCGGCACTTTGGATGCTAAATGGAAGGCAATCGGCTCTGCAATAGAAGGCTATAACAACCTTTCCGATAGTGAAAAAGAGGTAGCACAAGAAATATATGCACGCCTTGGCGAAGAGATAACTGCTTACAACACGGCAGTAACGGAGATTAACGTTGAGGCAGACAAGGCAAATGAAATGGCACTACTATTCTTTGCCGGTACAATTTCAATTTTAGCAGTTGCTGCTTACTTCCTTTTGAAGGCATAAGGAGGATTACAAAATGAAAAAGAAAATATTCTTAGTTGCATTAATATTCGTAGTAGCGATCTTCGTACTTACTGCTTGCGACCTTACCGGTTCAAAAAATGATGAAGAAGACGTATATACCAAACTAAACAAAATGACCGAAGAAACCTATGATAAGATAGATTTAGGCATATCTACTACTTATAAAAACTACACCTTAAATAGTAAATTTTTCGCTTCCGTCGCACAGAACGGAACAATGGTTACCTATTCAGTAGAAAGACTTGCAACTATTGAGCAAGATGAAAACGGACAATACGTTATGCCCGAAGAACAAATCGCAACAAGCAAGGGTAGCGCAACCATAAAAAATGGCAAGATAGTAGAAATTGCAGGCGATAAAGTAGATATTCCCGTAGAGAGGTTAGATAAGATTTCATTAAAGTTTAGCGAAGAATTCTTCTCATCGGCTCTTGACGGCATTGAAAATGGTAAAAACGTATTCAGAGCGACGGTCACGAATCCCGTATCATTCACTGGAAACATAGATTTTGATGGAAAAGACATGACCGTAGATATTGTTTACGGAGAGAAAAAGTTTGAAAAAATAAGCATAAATTACACCTCCAAGAATGGGGCATTGGTAAAGGTAGTTTACTCTTTCTAATGATAAAAAAACAAGGCTTGCCATTCAAGGCAAGCCTTTATAATATTGCTAATGGGGAGGACTATTTAGTATGAAGAAAAACTATTTTAAAGTTTTTTTGCTAGTATCTGTTTTGATAATAGCGATTTTGGGTTTAGTTGCTTGTGGTGAAAAAGATGAAACACCCACGTCACCTGAAACTTTAAAAACGCCCGTTTTATTTATAAATGAAAACGTTGTTTATTGGGATGCCGATTCTGATGCTGAAAAGTTTGAATTAAGCATAGATGGTGTTATTACGCAAGTAGAAAACACCATTACGTCCAAGGAACTTTCCGACGGACAAACGCTCAAGGTAAGGGCAATAGGAGACGGCGTTTCTTTTATAACCAGCGATTGGAGTAAAGCGGTAACCTATGAAGCACCGGTTGAACCCGAGGACCCCGAAACTCCCGTTGATCCCGAGGACCCCGAAACTCCTGTTGAACCAGAGGACCCCGAAACTCCCGTTGAACCCGAAGATCCCGAAACTCCTGTTGAACCCGAGGACCCCGAAACTCCCGTTGAGCCCGAGGACCCCGAAACTCCCGTTGAGCCCGAGGAACCTGAAACTCCCGTTGATCCCGAGGAACCTGAAACTCCCGTTGAGCCCGAGGAACCTGAGGATGATGAAATCACTATTGGAGAGTTGAATAGCAATTTTGATTTTTATATAGAAAACGAAGTTACGGTAACCGGATTCGCTTATATGTGTGACGAAAGTGGTATATTCCTTATGGATGAAGAGGGA
>JAZSKG010000029.1:0-2421 GCA_045534735.1 Candidatus Stercoripulliclostridium sp. | reverse complement strand
AACCGGATCTTTCTTCATCACCTTTCGTAGTGTAAAAATCTTGCAGTGCTTGCTCAACACTGGGAATACCTTTACCATAATCCGAAATGGTAACAAACAACACGCCGTCTTCTATTTTTGCATTTAGGTCTATAATCCCTTTGGTGTTCCCTTCATACGCGTGAACTATTGCATTGGTAACAGCCTCACTAACCGCAGTTTTTACGTCGGAAATAACCTCCAATGAAGGATTTTTTCTTGTACAATATGCACCGACGGTGCTTCTCAAAAAACTCTCATTCTCGTTTAAAGCGTTTACTTTAATATTTAAAATATCCATTTTTACCTCTTAAATTTTTGTAATTATTGTATATAATCCACTTACTTTTAAAACTTTATCTGCCTCTCTAGAAGGCTTTTTAAAATATACGGGCACGCCCATTGACTTTAGTAATTTATATCTACCAAGGATTAAGCCGACTGCTGTAGAATCCATGAACGTAATTCCACTCAAGTCAAAAATAAAGCGATTAAAACCACCTTTAGAAATTAAACTATCGGAAAGAACCCTAAATTTGGGCGCATTCGCATGGTCAATTTCACCCTTAAATGATATTGTTAAAGTGTTGTTCTCAAGATCATGATTTACCATATTTCACCTTCCGTTTAGGCAAGTATAACAACAATTTTGAGATGAATTTTAAAAATTATTTAACTTTTATAGCACAAAATGTAGGTGGAAACATATTTATAAGTAAAAACTTAATAAATATAACTAAAAAATTTCACAAAAACTACACTTTTAGGTTATACTATATAGGTAAGAAATTATGAGGTTAAAATAATGAAATTATTTAACAAAACTTTAGCAGTATCTTTGGTTATATGCTTGGTAATTGCATTAACTTTTACGCTTACTGCATGTTTATCATTTGAAAGTTTAGACGAAGTATACGACGACTCTAATTCTACTTCAACCGATAATACAAATATTCCAATAGAGGGTGCTACCGGTAATAGTTATGAGGTTATAACTCAAGTTGGCACTCCTTCTAATACTGCCACGGAACTAACCGAAGTCGTTGATGCAATACAAACTTCCGTTGTAATAATCACAACCGATAGTTCAACCGGCTCCGGTGTAATTTATGGTAAGGTAAGTGGTGAAAATTCATCCATGATCGTTACTTGCTGTCACGTTATAGATGGCGCAAGCAAAATTGAAGTAACCTTAAATGATGGTGATTTAGATTCGGATAACGACGTCAAACTAGATGCTAAATTAATCGGCATGGACGACGAAAGCGACCTTGCCGTACTTAAAATTAGTGGTAGCGACTATAATTACGCTGAACTTCGTAATACTGAAGAAGCCCCTATTAAACTTGCCGAACAAGCAATTGCCATTGGTAATCCCTTAGGTGCAGGTATAAGCGTAACCGTTGGACACATTAGTGGAATTTCCAAAACCATTAATATGGATGGAGTAAATATGACTCTTCTCCAAACCGATGCTGCCGTTAATAGTGGTAACTCAGGTGGCGCATTATTTGATGCAGAAGGTTATTTAATTGGTATAGTTAATGCTAAGTCTACCGGCTCTTCTGTTGAAGGCATGGGTTATGCTATCCCCGTTTACGACGTAATATCCATTTCTAACTCGTTTATAAAGACTGCCGGTAATTCAAAATACAACGGTCTAGGATATATAGAAGGAAAAATTAGACTTGGTGTTACGGTAATTACTTGTACACGCGATTTATTAACCAAGTACATTAAGGATACAACACGTCTTCCGGCAAGTGGTAATTTCTATTATTGTGTTTCCGCCCTAAACGA
Source organism: Candidatus Stercoripulliclostridium sp. (assembly GCA_045534735.1). Taxonomy (GTDB): domain Bacteria; phylum Bacillota; class Clostridia; order Christensenellales; family DTU072; genus Stercoripulliclostridium_A. The sequence continues at coordinate 603 of JAZSKG010000029.1, read as the reverse complement.
CTATGGAAGTTTGGCTATTAGTGACACGAATAAACAAATATCCCTCTCTACTAATTCTGATTTATTTATTAAAGGACTTTCATTTACCCAAGATGGTCAAAAGGTAACCAAGAGCTTTAATGATGAATTTGAACTTTCAACCTTCTTGAAGTCAGCAAAAGTCGGCGACGTTGTTACTCTCCATATGCTAGAACAAGTTCATACCTATAGTTATTCATACAGCGAATTTGACGTAACCATAACACTTCAACAATACGTGTACGGATACAAAGGCTAATAACGAAATCTAAAAAAAATAGACCTACTTGAAAAAAAGTAGGTCTTTTATTTAGCGATTATATTTATCAAATTTAATGTAATTCCGTTCAAATTTTCGGATTTTCTTTTCAATTTGTCTTCTCGTTTTAAATCTAACGAACAAGGTAATTAGGCCAAGAACCAAACCCAAAATTCCTACTACCAGTACTCCACCGAAAGTATAATTTAAAAGGTAACTAAGTTGAAGATCCTTAGATTTAATTATTATAAAAAAGACGATTAGAACAATGCTCATTAGTGTAAGCAAAAAGCCTCTAAATCCACCCTTTTCTTGTGCTAAAGCCT
>JAZSKG010000117.1:0-2651 GCA_045534735.1 Candidatus Stercoripulliclostridium sp. | reverse complement strand
CCTCTGCGAGTTACGTACCTCTTAGTACGCGCCTCTTGAGTGATTTCCTTTTTCTTCGTATCTCATCCAAACTACAAAGTCTATCAAGCCGTAGTGAAATGGTATTTTGGCGACCTACTTTGAAAAAGAAATAAATCCACGTGAGTGGAGTGTAACGCAACGAAGCAATTTTGCATTTTGCATTTTGCATTCTGCATCTTGTATTATCAAACCTCATTCATAAAATATAAATACTTCATAAGGAGATAAATATGTATTACGTTGGAATTGATATTGGTGGCATGAGCATTAAAGGTGGCCTTCTTGATGAAAATGGCGTCGTTTATGCTAAAAAATCAGTGGTTACTCAGGCAGATGCGCATTACTCTGTTATCGTTAAAGATATAGCGGACCTTTGCGTTGCACTCGCTGAAGAAAAAGGGCTAACCAAAGAGGATATTACTGCCGTTGGTATGGGTATCCCCGGTACCATTAACTCTAAAACCGGTGTTATTACCTATGCAAATAACATCAATTTTGAAAAGGTTCCAATCGTGAAAGAGTTTAGAAAATACATAGACGTTCCCACCTTTATAGGTAATGATGCTAACGTCGCAGCACTCGGCGAACAACGTTTTGGCGCAGGTAAAGGCTTTGGTGACGTCATAGTGGTTACGCTTGGTACCGGCATTGGCACAGGCATTATAGTTGACGGCACACTTATGGAAGGCAAAATGGGCGCCGGCGCAGAAGGTGGTCACATTGGTCTAAAAGTTGGTGGCGAACCATGTTCTTGTGGTAAACGTGGTTGCTGGGAAGCATACGCTTCTGCAACTGCTCTTATCCGCCAAACCAAACGCGCTATGGAGAAAAACCCCAGTTCTTTGATGGTTAAGTTCGCAGAAGAAGAGGGTAAAGTAAGTGGTAAAACGGCATTCTTGGCTGCTCGCGAAGGCGATGCAACTGCTCAAACCGTTGTAAATAACTACATTAGATACGTCTCCGAAGGCATCATTTCCCTTGTAAACCTATTCCGTCCCGACGTGGTACTAATAGGTGGTGGTATCTCCAACGAGGGCGATTACCTAATGGAAAGAATACAAAGAAGGGTAAATCGTTACGCTTACGGTGGACATCGTAATCCCAGAGTTTTGGTTAAAAAAGCCGAACTCAAAAACGATGCAGGCATGCTAGGTGCCGTTGCACTTTGTCTTTAATTATGGAAAAAGAACTATCTCTTGAAAATGGAAAGACTCCTGTTAATGGGAGTCTTCTCGCTAAAAATAGCCTGGAAAGTTCACTTTATCTAGGTGATACAACGACCATTTACGGCGCCACTAAATGGTATATTAGGGTGACGGCAAAAGGGGAAAAAGAAGGAGCAAAAGTCTATCACAAAGATTCCTCTAACCGTTACACTTTACTGCGCCAAAATGCCTATGAGGTGGTTTTAGCGTCCTACTCTAAAGGTGCCATAGCCTTTAAAATTAAAGCAAAAGAGGACAAAACTTTCTCCGTTTTTGTAGGTGACGATCTTGGCGCGTTATCCCCTGTAATGACCGTGGATAATCGTTTTTGGTATGCTGTAAAACTGGATTCTCACTTGAGCGACAAGTACGGAGAAAAGGAAACTAAAAGTAAATATACGGGTACCGAAATAGAGAAAAGTACGCTTTTAATACACGGCGAATATGAAGAATTAAAAGTGGTTGACGGCGCTCTTAACTTTAACCTTAATAGTGGTGGAGAAGCCTTCGTTTATTTCGGAGTGGGTGAAAAACCTTCCTCTCGTACTCCGGGGCAGGGAGAACTTAGAAGGGGTATAGAATCAAGAACTCTAAACTACTCTATTCGTCTTCCCATGGCTCTTGGGCTTGGCGTTGGTGGACTTGCAAACATACTCCCCCAAGTTTTTAGTTACAAAGTATACGACGAGCATATTAACGGTGGTGCATATTTTTCCCAAAATGAAGATATGGAAATTTGCACACTTGTTGGAATACTTTCGGGCGACGTGGTAGAAAATGCATTAATAAACTATGCTAAAGGTGGCGTACTTACTGCACTAAACCTTTGGATTGCCTTTATGCGCACTCGCAATCATAGTCTTTTGGAAAGTGGATATGCCGTTCTTCGTAAAAAGAACAAAATTGGAAGTGAGGTTGACGACTCCAATTTCTTTATCGTAGACGTAATGGAGCGCGCAAGCAGAATTCTAGGTAAAACCAAGGACAACCTTTCTTTAAGCGAGGCATTATCTCGCTACCTAGAAAAAGCACCCAACCTTATGCCCCAAAAAGACGACAGCCCACTTGGCGTTTTCCTTACCTATCTTTCTCTCCAAAGAGTGGGTGGAGGAAATGAAATTGAAAAACTGCGCGAAAGGGCACTTTCCTTATTTAACTCAAGTAAAAAGAGTCTTTCCGACTACCTATATTATTTTGTCGCGCTTGGCTCTCTATTTGACGTAAACTATTTTAGTAAGGATTTGCGCCCATCTATTAACTTTGGTACGTTAGCGAGCGCAGAATTCAGATGTTCCAACCTTTCCGCATTCAATAGACGCGTATATCTTGCATCCGACTACGACGGCATTAGTCTTACCCTTGATGGAAGAAAGGTATTTGACCTAGTAGGCGCACCCGGCAGAGTAAGCGATTTTAAAGAGGAAA
>JAZSKG010000106.1:0-3742 GCA_045534735.1 Candidatus Stercoripulliclostridium sp. | reverse complement strand
ATATCTCCAAAACGAGAGAAAGTAAGAAGTCCGTTGGAGCACCCCAGGTCCATAACGCATAGACCGTCTTGGTCAAACGTATTTAAAACTTCGTTAATAGCACGCATATCAAAGTCATAGTAACTGCTTTGTTGGTTTTTTAGTCTTTCCTTTTCACCTGCAATTTCCGACGTATACGCGACGTCTTTTACTTCACTCTTTTTATTTTCGGCCTTTATTAACCCCCATTCGGTAAAAGTTCTGGATATTTTGTCCCAGTTAACGTTGTCTATACAAGCATATATGCTATCTTTAGAGAAGTTTTCTGCTATGTTTTTTGCAATTTCGTATTTATTTTCAGAAGAATTGTCCTCTATTTTCCTTAGAATTGCGTTTAGATTGGCGTCTTCAAGCATAATGATAAAATTCTTTACGCCCTTTAATTTAACAAGTTCTACTTCCTCTAAAACGGGTTTGCTGGTCATGGAGTTTTCACTTATGAAGAAAATAACCCCTTTACAATTAGGGCTGGTCACGTATCTTCTTACCATCATATCCCATTCTTCGCCATAGTTGATGGAATCGTCGTATACTGGATTATAGTCAATATCGTCTAAAGTCTTAACAAAGGGTTGTATAACGCTCCAATCTTTATGAGAATAACTCATAAAAACGTAATCTTTGGTTCTATCGTTCATGTTTTTCTCCTAAGTAAGAATGTAAAAATTATACCACTTTTACACACCTATCGCAACCCCCTTATGGATTTTAGGGGCATTTTTTAGAAGAAAAAATGAGTTACTAAATTATATTACCAATTCTTACTCTATAATTGTTGGAAAAAGATTTAGCCGTGCTTTGTATTCTATTAAGAAGTGCTTGTGCGCTATCATGGTCCTCGGCGCCAACTGCACCAACCAATTCGCCGTAGGTTATGGTAATTTCTATAATCTGCGCGTGAGGTAAAAATAGTTCCAAACTTTTCGCTTTTTTCTCCCACCACTTCTGCGTTTCAACAATAGCATCATAGTCGTATTCTTCGTCTTCCTCTATGATAAAACGCTCCAGTCTAGCAGAAAATTCGCTAAAGGTTTCCTTAATTAAAATCTGTTCAAATATCCCAAGCGATATGATTACCACCAAGACAACAAGCGCAATAATCAATCTTTTTTTAGTCATTTTTGCCCCCTAAATCGGCAGTCAAAAAGGGTTTTCCTTTGGGTTGCAAATACAAGTGATACTCGTCAAGAGTGAGAAGTAGCACGTCCTTCACGTTAAAATTTTTGGAAGAAAGAAAGTTAAAAATCTCCTCTTTTGCTACTTTAAGGAGGGAAAAATTTACCTCCATCACCTTGCCTTCCACTATTATCGTAATGGGAATTCCAGTGGGCTCGTAGGCATCGCTACGTTCCATTAAAGAAAGGTTTCCACCCGTTTCATAGACTGCGTATTTAATTTGTTCAGGCGAAAAAAATTGCTCTGCCCTTAGGCTTTCAAGTAGATCGTTTACGTTTACGTTAAGGCTGTTTAAGGCACGGTAGTCTATGCCCTCGTTGTTTATTACAATAACAGGTTTTCCGTTTATGAACCTACGAAACTTAATGGACTTTCCGGTAATGACGGTAATAAAGTAATGTAAAAGAAACATAACGAATAAGGGTACCAAGCCGTAGAGTAAGGGTACCGAAATATCCTGCATTGGCATACAGGCAAGGTCTGCTAAAGCAAGCGTTATGGTGAACTCAAAAGGTTGTAGTTCCCCTACCGTTCTCTTGCCCATAAGTCGCATTCCAAGGACAAGAAAGACATAAATTATAACCGTACGAACAAAAACCGTAATCATATAATTAGGCTGTGCAAAAGAAATCTTTTAATACTATACTTAATAAAAAAGCGCCCTAAGGCGCTAAGTTAAAATGGAAATTTAATTTTTAAAAAGTATCTCTTTTAGGAATGCTCCCGTCTTACTTTCCGGAACACACGCAACCTCTTCGGGGGTTCCTACGGCAACAACCGTGCCTCCGTCGTCTCCACCGTTTGGTCCAAGGTCTATAACGTGGTCGGCAACCTTTATAACGTCCATATTATGTTCTATTACGATAATGGTATTTCCATTGTCGGCAAGTCTATCCAAAATAGATATTAGTTTTTCAACGTCATACATATGAAGCCCTGTTGTCGGCTCGTCAAGAATATATATGGTCTTACCGGTATTACGCTTGCTAAGTTCGGTTGCAAGTTTGACGCGTTGCGCCTCGCCACCACTCAAAGTGGTTGAGGGTTGACCTAGTTTGATGTAACCAAGACCAACGTCTTGTAAGCATTTTAGTTTAGGATATATGGTGGGAATATTTTTAAAGAATTCGCAAGCCGTATCCACCGTCATATCCAGTACGTCAAAAATAGATTTACCTTTGTACTTTACTTCCAAAGTTTCTTGGGTGTATCTCTTTCCGTTACATACTTCACAAGGTACGTATACGTCCGGTAAGAAGTGCATCTCTATCTTTAGAATGCCGTCACCCTTACAACTCTCGCATCTGCCACCGGATACGTTAAAGGAAAATCTGGAGGAATTGTATCCTCTCGCCTTAGCATCGGGTGTTTGCGCAAAGAGATTTCTAATGGGCGTAAATACGTCAGTATACGTTGCGGGGTTGGATCGCGGTGTACGACCTATGGGAGATTGGTCAATTTGAATAATTTTGTCAAAGTTTTCTATGCCCACTATCTCGTCGTAATTTTTGCTTTCAAATTGCTCTGCGCCGTTTAGTGCGTTAGCAACAATAGGGACACTAGTGCCGTTAACAAGACTACTCTTACCACTTCCGGAAACTCCGGTAACAGCAGTAATTTTACCTGCAGGGAAAGATACGGTTACGTTCTTAAGGTTGTTTTGTCTTGCCCCCTTAACGGTTAGCAAGCCACCCGTTCCAGCCCTACGAGTAGATGGGATTTTAATCTCCCTTCTACCGGCAAGATAGTCGCCCGTAATAGACTCCGAACAAGCAATAATGTCGGAAACTGTACCCTGGGCTACCAATTTGCCACCATTTTCGCCCGCGCGTGGTCCTATGTCAACAATGTGGTCTGCGCATCTTATGGTGTCCTCGTCGTGCTCAACTACTATTAAAGTGTTACCAAGATTTCTTAGGTTTACCAGTGCGTCAAGAAGTTTTCTATTATCGCTTTGGTGTAATCCTATGCTGGGTTCATCCAGTATATACAACACTCCCATTAGACCGGAGCCAATTTGAGTCGCAAGTCTTATTCTTTGCGATTCACCACCACTTAGGGTTGCTGCCCCCCTAGAAAGAGTTAGGTAGCCAAGTCCTACGTTTTTAAGAAAGTTAAGTCTTGCTTTTATCTCCTTTAAGATGGGCTCTGCAATAATGCTTTCTCTTTCGCCCAGCACAAGTTCATCAAAGAACTTCACAAGTTTAATAATACTTAGGTCGCTTAAGTCTGCAATATTTAGTCCACCAACGGTTACGCCAAGAACCTCCTTTCTAAGCCTTTTTCCCTTGCAAACTTTACAGGGAGAAAAACTCATGTATCTATCAAGATCCTTTTTGACACCCTCGGACTGAGTTTCACGGTAACGTCTATTTAGGTTGTTTATTATTCCTTCAAAGGGTGCGTTATAAACGGTGTTAAACTTCCTGGTTTGCCATTCCATTTCTATGGTTTCTTCACCCGTTCCATAAAAAATAATGTTCTTTACTTCGGGAGATAAATCTTTAAAAAGTCGGATCGTAGCCAT
>JAZSKG010000175.1:0-3000 GCA_045534735.1 Candidatus Stercoripulliclostridium sp. | reverse complement strand
CGTTCCGCACTTAAATTGCATTCTGCACTCTGCATTCTGCATTCAAAAATCTTCCTTATGAACGAAACGAAGTGGAGTGAAGTCGTTCTGCATTTTGCATTCTGCATTTAGCATTTAATAAACCCTTTATAAACATTGACTAAAACCCCATAATATGGTAAAATCTTTACAATATGAAGGAGTAAAGTATGGTTCTACTATTAGACATTGGTAATACCAACATTAAAATAGGCGCCGTTGTGGACGGAGAAATAGTTCGCACTTGGCGTATTGCTACCGACCATAAGAAGACGGCCGACGAGTACGGCATGGTTTTCATGGACCTTCTCTCCTCACAAGGATTTTCTTTTAAAGAGGTAGAGGGCATTATAATTAGTTCCGTTGCTCCTGCACTTAACTATACGATTGAGCATATGTGCTCGTATTACACCAACATCAAACCCATAATGGTTTCCAATAAAATCAATTTGGGTATGAATATAAAGTACTCTCATCCTGCCGAATTGGGCGCAGACCGTATAATAAATGCAGTAGGGGCTCATCATTACTATGGTGGTCCTGCTATTACCGTTGACTTTGGTTCTGCAACCACGTTTGGAATTATTGATGGAGAAGGTAACTTCCTTGGTGGCGCCATTGCACCCGGTATTAAGTCTAGTGCCGAATCACTTACCAATACTGCCGCAAAGTTGCCTAGAATAGAACTTATTCGCCCCAAAAACATCATTGGAAGGTCAACCGTAGAGAATATGCAAGCAGGTATTATTTATGGCTTTACGGGGCTTGTAGAGGGCATAGTGGCTAAAATGAAGGCAGAGAGTGGCTTTGGTGACGTCAAGGTTATTGCAACCGGTGGTATGAGTGAACTGGTTACAAGTGGTGGCACTAAAATTATTGACGTTGTAGACCGTGCACTTTCACTAAAAGGATTATTAAAACTTTATCAGTTAAACAAATAGGAGAAATATATGAAGAAAATTGGCGTAGCATTACTTGGACTTGGCACCGTTGGTGGTGGTACCTATCGTATCCTTAAGGAAATGAAAGAGGACATTAAGCGTACCGATGGCGTTGAAATAGAAGTTCTCCACGTTTTAGAACGTGACGTAGAAAAGGCAAAGGCACTAGGTGTAGATCCTGCCATAGTTTCTACCGATATAAATAACGTTGTAAATAACCCCGATATTAAAATAGTTGCCGAGTTCTTTGGTGGTATTGAGCCAGCACGTAGTTTCCTTATTGCATCTCTTAAGGCCGGAAAGAGCATAGTTACTGCAAATAAAGAAATGTTCTCCAAGTGCCGTGACGATCTTGAATCAGCAGCAAAAGAGGGCAACGCAGGACTATATTTTGAAGCAAGTTGCGTTGGTGGTGTACCAATTATTCGTACCCTTCAAGCAGGAATGCAAGGCAATCGTATTCAATCTATAATGGGCATAGTAAACGGCACGACCAACTATATCCTCACCAAAATGAGCGACGAAGGTTTGGAGTATGCCGACGTACTAAAGGAAGCACAAAGACTAGGATATGCCGAGGCTAATCCCTCTGCAGACGTTGACGGCTTTGATAGCATGTATAAACTTTCCATACTTTCCGGACTATGCTTCCACAAGAAGGTTCCATTAGATAAGATTTATCGCGAAGGTATATCTAAGATCTCTAAAATTGATATTGAAGCAGGCAAATCATTTGGTTATACCCTAAAACTTCTTGCCATAGGTAAGAACGTAAATGGTAAAATTGAGGCACGCGTTCACCCCACCTTTATTAAGAACGATAACCCCATTGCATCCGTAAAAGGCTCCTTTAACGCAGTTCTTCTTAACGGCGACAACGTAGGCGATATTATGCTTTATGGTAGAGGCGCCGGCGATTTACCAACCGGAAGCGCAATAGTAAGCGATATAGTGTACGCAGCAGTACAAAGCGAACATAAACTCTCTTACGTAGCACCCACCACCGATGAAGATTTCAACACCGATTTTGAGAGTGAATATTACGTAAGAATGAGCGTAAAGGACGTAGCAGGCGTTCTAGCGAAGATAACGACTGCATTCGGAAAATACGGTGTATCCATCAATTCCGTTCAACAAAGCGCCTCTGAAGGCATCGCAAGCGTAACCTTCATGATTCACAACACTCGTGAAAGTGCAATCAACAAGGCTATTGCAGAAATTAAGTCTTTAGAGAGTGTTAACTCCGTTGATGCTATGATTAGAGTGCTATAAAAGATTAAGTTATTAAAATATATTAATTATAAAGAAAACTCGGCAAAAGCCGAGTTTTTTATTTTAATAAGAAATACTAATGGCTGATTTATCCCTATAAAAAAATAGAGCATTTCGCTCTATTTCTTTCTAATATCTTTTCTTATTATCTTGACGGATATCGTTTTGGGTAATTCCGTTACGTATTCAACGATTCTGGGATATTTGTATGGTGCAGTTGCATGCTTAACGTGGTTTTGGATGTCCTTAGTGAGTTCATCACTGGGGGTAAAGCCTTTGTTAAGAATTATGGTTGCTTTAACAACTTGACCACGTATGGGATCGGGAGCGCCGGTGATGGCACATTCCAGTACGGCAGGGTGTTCCATAAGTGCGCTTTCAACCTCAAATGGTCCAATACGATAACCACTTGACTTAATAATATCGTCCTTTCTACCAACGAACCAGTAGGTGCCGGTTTCATCACGCATAGCAAGGTCGCCGGTGTGATAGTAGCCGGTACCAAAGGCTGCTTCCGTACGTTCGGGATCATTGTGGTATCCTGCAAGCAATCCAAATTGTTCCTTGCGTAGTCTAATGCACATTTCGCCTTCAACGTTAGAGCCTTCTAGTTCTATATCGTTATCATCAAGAAGAACGAGGTCGTAAATAGGGGTTGCCTTACCACAAGAGCCGGGATTACCCTTATCAAAACGGAAGTTCGCAGTTATAACGGCACTTTCGGTTTGACCAAAGCCCTCTCTAATTTCAATGCAAGTCGGAGGCCAAG
>JAZSKG010000179.1:0-1710 GCA_045534735.1 Candidatus Stercoripulliclostridium sp. | reverse complement strand
TAGCGGAAGGCTTTGATAACGCCGTTTTAGATGGACATAAACCTCGTTTTATAAAGGATAATTTAACGTTGTTTAAAGATAGCGACATCATTATAGGTATGACTCGTTGGCACAAATGGTGCTTACCTAAAGAATTGCGTTCCAAGTACGTCAATTTGAGCGAGGCATCGGGTGGAGAATATAGGGCAATACCGGATCCTTTCCTTGCACCAAACCAAGAGGAGTACAACAAGGTTATGGCCGTTGTTGGAGAGTATGTTAAAAATTATGCTCTAAGCCTAATAGGAGAATAAAATGAGTGATAAAGTAGATTTTGAAATAGTGCCAATTGAAGAGGAAACCAAAGAAGTCGCTAAATTTGACGTCGTAGAGATGGACGTCAACGGTGAGGACGAAGTCGTTCAAGTGGAACAAACCGATTTAAACACTAATCAAAATATTAACGAAGTTAAGGAAGAAAAGCGTATTTCAATGGGTATTATTAAAGCGAATTTGACACCTCGCACGCCCGTTAAAGAATATGCATATAGTGCAACCTTCTTGGGACTGGGAATAGGGGCATTAGTAATTGCTTTTACCCTTGATGGATATAAAGTAGTAGGTATAATATGTGCCGTATTAGCATTTTTGGCAGCATATTCACTATTTAATACTGTACTTGATGCAAAGAAGATACAAAAGATATTGGACAGTGGCGAGTGTGCAACCATAGACGACCTTATGAAGAGGTTGAAAAGGAAAAGAAAATATGATTTTTTACGTAATCTAGGTGGTATGATAAGATCGGGTTACGTAACCGGATACGAAGTAGTGGGGGATAATGAGATTAGAAGGGTAAAACCCTAAATCAACGTTACGGAGTGCTGTATGAAAAGTAAGTTTTGGACTAAGAAAAACATTATTATTATCGTTGTGGTTACAGTGGTCGTTTTAGCACTTGTTGCTGCCATAATCGTATTATCTTTAGATAGAAATGAAGTTAAAACGGCAGAGGCTTTCGTTACAAGGGGCTCTCTTTCCACTTCCATTAACGTAGGTGGTGTTGTGGCAAGCGTAGGAGTAAACGAGTCTTTACCATTGTTTGCTTGCGTTAACAACGTAACCGATATGGAATCTATTACCGAATATGCAGGGGCGGATTTTGATTGGAGATATGCTTTAATAAACTCCAATACGGCACCTATTGTTTATGAAGTAACTTACGTTAATCCCGATTTCCAAAACGTCAAAAAAGTAATGCTAACCAGCGATGAAAATGAGATAATAATGGAAGTTATGCCTTATTTCTTGGATTGGTCAAAGTTAGAAGATGCTAAAGACGATGCAATTTTATCAGGTAAACTAGAAGCAGGTTCCACAACTTCCGACTTCATATTTATGCTTCTTGCTACTAACAAAAATAACCCATTTGCCATTCCTAGTGATTATCTAAAGATATCCACTAATGCCGACGACAAGGTAAGTGTTGGAACCGATTTCATAAAGGAAATCATAGAAAAAGCGACTGCTTTAGAAGAGTCTACAACTATGGAGTACACCATATCTAATCTAAAGGTAGAAGAGGGTGATACCATAACTATAGATCACAAAATTTTTAAAATAGCAGTATCTCAACTATACACTTCCGTATTGGTAACGGAATATGACGTTGCGGAAATAGATTCAAGACTAAGAGCAGGCGAAAAAGTTTACGCAGGCGTAACCATAAAT
>JAZSKG010000090.1:0-6156 GCA_045534735.1 Candidatus Stercoripulliclostridium sp. | reverse complement strand
TATGTTCCTCGTCAAGTTCTGCTCCACAAACGTAGCACACGTATCCTTCGGGATAGAACGCCTTCTTTAGGCTTTCCAAACCCTTTTTTAGCCACGCAATAATTTTAGTTTTCTTTGATTCTGACATATTAGTTCCTTAAGTAAGGTATATCTCTTGGTGGGGGTGTCGTTAAAGACCATTCTTTTAAGTGCCTTTTGCGTTCCCACTATAACGACTGCGCGCTTTGCTCTGGTTACGGCAGTATATAGTAAATTTCTGGAAAGCAAGGGACCTCCGTTTGATAGTGCAAGCACTACTACCGGAAATTCCGAGCCTTGGCTTTTGTGTACGCTTACTGCGTAAGCGAGCATCAAATGTTCTTGAGTGGAACGTTCGTATTGTACGAATTTACCATCGTCAAATTGTACTTGCACGCACCCACGCACGATATCTATAATATAACCTATTTCTCCGTTAAAGATGCCGGTTCCTTGCTCGCTTCCTCTTTCCCATTTGAGAGAATAGTCGTTTACAGTATGCATAACTTTGTCGCCCACTCTAAACTCTACGCCGTTAATCTTTATGCCGTTATCATTGGGGTTAAGTGCATTTTGGAGTAGGGTGTTTAGCGCCTCTACGCCGGAAAGTTCTTTTTTGACGGGGGCAAGCACTTGTACGTCTTTAGGGGTTATGTTTAGGAAAGAGGGGATTCTTTCCGTTACCATTGTTACAACGGCCTTTTGTACGTCTAGGAAGCCTTCTTTATTGTCAAAGAAGAAGTCCCTGGAACTATTACGAATGAGTGGCATCTCGCCACGATTTATGCGATGAGCATTCTCAATAATGAGAGAATCTGCCTCTTGACGATGTATTTCGTTTAGGTAGCATACGGGAAGGATGCCCGTTTCTATAATATCTGCCAGCACGTTTCCGGGAGATACGCTGGGAAGTTGGTCCTTATCGCCCACCATAATGAGCCTTGCATTTTCCGGAAGGGCTCGTATTAGCGCGTGAAATACGTATATGTCTGCCATGGATATTTCATCAACTATAACGACGTCGGTATCTAGTGGCTCGTGTTCGTTATACTTGTAAGTGGGGTGTCCTTCGGAAAAATCCATTTCAAGTAAGCGATGTATTGTTTTTGCCGTATAGTCGGTTGATTCTTGTAACCTTTTTGACGCTCTACCTGTAGGGGCGCAAAGAGAAACCTTCATTCCAGCCGATTGGCATATATCCAGTATGCATTTTACTATGGTTGTTTTACCCGTACCGGGGCCACCGGTTATTATTACGCTACCCTTATTGATTGCAGTAGTTACAGCCTCTTTTTGGGTGGGATCCAAGTATATTCCGTTTACTTTTTCAAAAACCTCTATTTCTTTATCCAGTGCTATGGTTTCTCCGAATTTATGGTTAGCGAGTCTAACCAAGCGAGCAGATATACCGTTTTCCGTATTATAATCAAGAGAATTTGAGTAATAACGCACGTTATTGCCATCTTCGTCTTGTAATACCATACTCCTTAGTTTACCTTGTATTTCAAGGCGGGGAAGCATATCCCCAATGCGTTCAAAGTCGTCGTTTTTGAGTAGTATGGCAGTGCGTTCTATAACTAATTCGGCGGGTAGGGTGGTATGACCTTCTCTTGCGCCTGCTTCACTAAGTACGTGACGAATGCCGGCAATTAGCCTAAAGTCGGAGTCAAGGTCAAATCCCATTCTTATTGCGATTTCATCGGCTGTATTAAAGCCTATGCCGTCTATGTCTTCTGCGAGAATATAGGGGTTTTTCTTGACGGTTTCTTCTGCTTGTTCGCCATAGAAAGCAAAGATTTTTATGGCCTTAGCCATAGTTATATTATATTTTTGTAGGAAGATTACGGTATTACGCATACTAACGTTTTCAAGGTAAGATTCACTTATTTCTTTTGCGCGCGTTTTACCTATTCCGTTTACTTCGCTAAGGCGCTCGGGGGAGTGTTCCAGTATGCTAAGGGTTTGTAGCCCGAAATGGTTAACTATCTTTGTAGCCATAACGGGGCCCACGCCACGGAATAGTCCACTTGCAAGATAATTCACAATGCCAAGGCGATTGGTAGGGGCTTCAAAACGAACGTTAGTGATTTCAAACCTATCGCCGTACTTTGCGCTAGCCGTCCATTTTCCCTCTAGAGCAAGGCTTTCACCCTCGGTAACTTCCGGCACGCAACCAACGGCGGTAATTATACCGTCGTCCGTTTCTATTTCCAGTACGGAAAAACCGTTATCAGGGTTATAAAATATAACCGCTTGTACGCTACCTTTAATCTCCATATTTACTTAGTATAACATAATATATATAAAAAGTGTTCCATAATCTTATAAAATATGGTTAAATTTAGAAAGAGTTATGGGCAGTAAAGATTACCCGAAAAAAGATAAACAAAAGTAAATATTTTCTTGTAAAAATAAGTATTTTTAGTTGACTTGCGGTTTTTTACTTGCTATAATAACTAGGCTTGCGAATATGCGAGTATTTTGTGTAGCAAAAGGAGCCTATGGGACCGTCAATAATTAAATTATTATCGGAAAACAAGGTTATCGGACTAAGACAAGTAAATCGCGGTATCAAGGAAAATCAAATTAGGTGTGTTGTGATTGCCGACGATACCGAGTGCAATATTAGGCTAGAACTTACGAAAACCTGCCGTAACGCCCGCATTCCAGTAACCCGTGTTCCTTCCAAGAGTGAACTTGGCAAGGCGCTTGGAATAGACGTGGATTGTTCAACGGTCGGTATCCTCAAGTAAAAGCCCTCGATTTTCCCAAAAGGGTTGAACGGGAAAATCAAATAACGTAAGGAGGAACCCTTAATGCCAACAACTAATCAGCTCATCAGGCAAGGTAGAACGCGTCAAGCTAAAAAGTCATTGACCCCCATTATGGACGGATGTCCCCAAAAGAGAGGCGTATGTCTTTCCGTTACGACCACTACCCCCAAAAAGCCTAACTCCGCAGTCCGTAAGATAGCAAGAGTACGTCTTGTTAACGGAATGGAAGGTACCATTTATATTCCCGGTATCGGCCACAATCTCCAAGAGCACAGCGTAGTGCTTATCAGAGGCGGAAGAGTTAGAGACCTTCCCGGTGTTAGATATCACATTATCCGTGGTACTCTTGATACTGCCGGCGTTGCAAAACGTAAGCAAGCAAGGTCTAAGTACGGCGCTAAAACTCCCAAATAGTTTTAGCAAGAGAAATTTTATAGGAGGATACTGAAATGCCCAGAAGAAGTGGTGTTCCAAAGAGGAACGTTTTACCCGATCCGGTTTATAATTCAGAAGTAATCACCAAACTTACCAACCAAGTTATGCTTGATGGTAAACTAGGTACCGCTCAAAAAATAGTTTATGACGCATTCGCAATCATCAAGGAAAAGATGGGTCAAGCTCCCGAAGAAGTTTTCTTCAAGGCACTTGAAAACATTATGCCTGTTCTTGAAGTTAAGGCTCGCCGTGTAGGTGGTGCTAACTACCAAGTTCCACTAGAAATCAGACCCGTTCGTCGCCAAACCCTTGGCATCCGTTGGTTGGTAACTTACGCAAGAAAGCGTGGTGAAAGAACTATGTGTCAAAGACTCGCTGGTGAGATTATGGACGCTTATAACAACGCAGGTGGCGCTATCAAGAAGAAAGAAGATACCCATCGTATGGCAGAAGCTAACAAAGCATTTGCACATTTCCGTTGGTAAGAAACCAAAACCCGCAAAGCAGGATGAACGGTATGCATTCATACCGTTCATTTTATAGTTAAGACAGTAAAATTGCTTAGTATATTGATAGGAGAATAAATATGCCAAGAGAATTTCCTTTAGATAAAATACGTAACATAGGTATAATGGCTCACATTGACGCTGGTAAAACCACGACTTCCGAGCGTATACTTTTCTATACCGGTAAAACCCGTAAGCCTGGTGAAACTCACGACGGCGACGCTACCATGGACTGGATGGTTCAAGAACAAGAAAGAGGTATTACCATTACCTCTGCTGCAACGACCACTCAATGGAGAGATTGTAGACTTAACCTAATTGACACCCCCGGACACGTTGACTTTACCGTTGAAGTAGAGAGAAGTTTGCGCGTTCTTGATGGTGCAGTAGCAGTTTTCTGCGCAAAAGGTGGCGTTGAACCTCAATCTGAAACCGTATGGCGTCAAGCAGATAAATACGGCGTGCCCCGTATTGCTTTCGTTAACAAAATGGACATTAACGGCGCAGACTTTGATCGCGTTGTAAAGATGCTTGATGAAAGACTACACGCTAATCCTTTGCCCCTTGCATTGCCCATTGGCCAAGAGGACACTTTCCGTGGTATCATAGACGTTATTCATAACCATGCTTTACTATACAAAGAGGAAGATCTTGGTAAGAACTACGAAATAGTAGAAATTCCAGATGAATACAAGGAAAAGACCGAACTTGCAAGAATGGCAATAGTAGAAAGTTGTGCAGAACACGACGATAATCTACTAGAAAAGTACTTTGCAGGTGAAGAAATTACTCCCGAAGAACTTATTTCTGTTATTCGCAAGGCTACCATAGCCATGGATATCGTTCCCGTTCTTTGTGGTAGTGCATATCGTAACAAGGGCGTTCAACTTCTCCTAGACGCAATTGTTGACTATCTACCTTCTCCCGTAGACGTAGCACACGTTGAAGGTGAATGGAAAGAAAAGAAAGAAACAAGAGAATCAAGCGATAAGGCTCCTCTAGCAGGCCTTGCATTCAAGATCATGGTTGATCCTTTCGTTGGTAAACTTGCTTTCTATCGCATATACTCCGGTGTATTAAAGACCGGAACCATGGTATTTAATGCTATTAAGGGCAAGAAAGAACGTATCGGACGTATTCTACGTATGCACGCAAACGCTCGTGAAGAACTAGAAGAAGCATATGCAGGCGATATAGTTGCTCTTGTTGGTTTAAAAGAAATCAGCACCGGCGATACTCTTTGTGATAATGCTCATCCCATCGTGCTAGAAAAGATGGAATTCCCAGATCCCGTTATCAGAGTAGCAATTGAACCCAAGACCAAGATAGGTCAAGAAAAGATGGGTATTGCACTTTCTAAGTTAGCAGACGAAGATCCTTCATTCCGTACTTACACCGACCAAGAAACCGGTCAAACTATTATTGCAGGTATGGGCGAACTTCACTTGGAGATAATCGTTGACAGACTTCTTCGTGAATTCAAGGTTGAAGCAAACGTTGGTAAGCCCCAAGTTGCATACCGTGAAACCTTCAAACAATCTGCTAAAGCAGAAGGTAAGTTTATACGTCAATCAGGTGGTAAGGGACAATACGGCCACGTTGTTATCACCGTAACCCCCCTTGAACCCGGTAGTGGAATCGTATTTGAGGATAAGACTGTTGGTGGTTCCGTTCCTAAGGAATACATCAAGCCCGTTGAAGAAGGTATTAGAGATGCTGCTCGTGCAGGTGTGCTCGCAGGCTATGAACTAGTAGACTTTAAGGTAGAACTTGTAGATGGTTCCAGCCACGAAGTTGACTCTTCCGAAATGGCGTTTAAGATTGCTGCAAGCATGGCACTTAAGAGCGCTGCAGAGAAGGCACAGGCAACTCTACTAGAGCCTCTAATGGCAGTAGAAATTACTGCTCCGGACGAGTATCTAGGCGACGTTCTTGGCACCGTAAGCAGTCGTCGTGGTTCCATTAAGAACATTGAAGATAGAAAGGGCACTAAAGTGGTTTCCGCAGACGTTCCTCTTTCCGAAATGTTCGGCTACGCAACCAACCTTCGTTCTGCAACTCAAGGTAGAGGCGCGTACTCAATGCAACTAGGTTGCTACACCGAAGTTCCTAAGGCTGAATTTGAAAGAATAGTCGGAAAAAAATAATATTTGTCCAAAAATTATTAAAATTAAGTAGACAAACATTATTATTTATATTATAATTGAAAAAGCGGAATGTAATCCGTGACCAAAACTACAAACAAAAAAAATAAAAATAATACCATTATTTGGAGGACAATCTAATGGCAAAAGCTAAGTTTGAAAGAAACAAGCCACACGTAAATATCGGTACCATCGGTCACGTTGACCATGGTAAGACCACCCTTACTGCAGCTATCACCATGGTTTCTGCTGCTATGGGTAATGCTGAAAAGATGAGAT
>JAZSKG010000157.1:0-3440 GCA_045534735.1 Candidatus Stercoripulliclostridium sp. | reverse complement strand
GTGCTTTTGCATATAAGGAGAGTTATTATTGGTTCAAATGTAATGCACCATCATTCCTTTAAAAAATACAAAAACACGAGACGGGTTCGTCTCGTGTTTCACTTGGCGGAGAGAGTGGGATTTGAACCCACGATACCCTTTAGAGGTATACACGATTTCCAATCGTGCTCCTTCGACCCCTCGGACATCTCTCCATAGGTTATTTATTTTGCTTGTTAATTATACGATACTATTTTTTGTTTTGCAAGTTTTTTGCTATATATTTTATCTTTTTATGCTAAAACTTTTAATACTGCGTCTGCTATGACTTTGTGGCCTAGGTTTGTGGGATGAACGGAATCTTTGGAGAGTAGAATGGGTTCAAACTCTTGTTCCGCTACGTTGAAGGCATCTTGTAGTGATAGTGTTTCATCGGTCATGCCTTGGACGATTTCGCGTATTTTAGCCACGTATTCGTCAAGTACTTTGTGGAAGGGTTGCTTTTCTTCTATGGTACTAGTTAAAAATGGAAGAAGTGTAAGAAGTTTTGCTTCCGGAAGTTCCGTCTTTATCCTACGATATATTTCCTTTAAGTGGGGCTCCATGGGACGAAGTAGGGGAGGATATTGTTCTGGAACGTAGTTTTCCCAAGCATCGTTTACACCAATTAGCATTACTATAACGTCGGGCTTTAGATTTATGCAATCTTTGGTTAGTCTATCGTAAACGTGATAGGTGCGATTGCTTGCAATTCCTTTATAGAAGAACTTTAAACCTTTATATTTTTTCTTCAAGTTTTTTGCAACTTGCAAGCAGTAGACGTTGCGTCCACCGATTTTATGAGCAAAACGACGATTCCATTTTACGTCTGTTATGCTATCTCCAATAAATAAAATCTTTTGATTATTCTTAATTTGTATCACGTGTATAAAACAATATTAAACTTTTATGCTACTAAGATATCTTTCGCCGGTGTCGGGGAAGAGTGTTATGATCGTAGCCTCAGAGTCGCGAGAGGCGACGTCTAATGATGCCTTTAGGTTGGCGCCGGAAGATATGCCGATAAAAGTACCGTAGTCTTGTGCGCCCTTTATGGCGTACTCAATGGCATCTTCGCCTTTAACGGTTATAATCTCGTCAATTATAGAGGTATCAAGGATGCTGGGGATAAAATTAGCGCCTATGCCTTGAATGCGATGTGGGGCAGAATATCCTTTAGAAAGGAGGGGGCTTTCTTCCGGCTCAACAGCGACAACTTTTAGCATGGGATAAGCCTCTTTAAGCGCCCTTCCTAGGCCCGTAATGGTACCACCACTACCGAATGAGAGAACGAGATAATTTGGCTTAAGGTCGCCTAAATCTTGAATGATTTCCTTTGCAGTAGTTTCTACGTGAGCCCTTACGTTGTCCGGATTGTTGAATTGGTTTGGAATAAAACTTCCAGGAATGGTTTCCTTTAGTTCGTTTGCCTTTTCTATTGCTCCCTTCATGCCGAGTGATGCCGGAGTAAGAACGATTTGGGCTCCTAAAATCTTCAAAATGGCTTGCCTTTCCACGCTCATGTTGTCTGGCATTACTAGGATTGCGTTTATGCCCATGTTTCTTGCAACGTAGGCAAGACCAACACCGGTATTGCCACTGGTGGGCTCTATTACTGTGCCACCCGTTTTAATCTCACCACGCTCAAGCGCGCCCTTTAACATATAGAGAGCGGCGCGATCTTTAACTGAGTGCAGTGGATTAAAGTACTCTAGTTTAGCATAGATATTTGTTTGTCCGAGTTTAAGGAGGGGGGTGCCTCCTATAAACTCGGTTACATTATTTTTTAGCATTAGATTTTACCTAACTTATACATAATGACCGTGGATATACCACTTAGAACCATGCCAACTATGATCATGGTGGATTGGCTTAACGTGGAGCCGAATCCCAGCAAGTTTCCTACAACGCAGATGATTATGCAGAGTACGAACGGTATGGCTACTGCCTTAAAGTATTTAGCAAGAAGTGCCATGGTTAGCCCACCGAATATAGCGGGAACAACGTAGGGGGAGATGGGTTTAAGAACTTCTACGATTTCAGTTTGGAATATTGCAAGAGGTATTAGGCCGATTGCAATAATTAAAGTAGTAACTATGGAACTTACTGCGATAGAAATGGTAGAAATAATTTCTTGTTCTTCGCTACCTTGCTCAACCTTAGCGACGGTTTGAGCATTAAGGGAAGCGGGAAGTTTAAGGTTTGCAACGTTACCGGTTATAAAGGAAAGGTATTGTCCACCGGTACCAAGAAGAGGAGCATAACTGAATGCTTCTATTAAACCTATTACCCAGTATCCTGCAACGAAACTCATGCAAGCACCTAGAGTTTTCCAGTCGGGCATAACGCCTGCAGAAATGCAGTAAGCAATTGGAACTAAACAGATAAGAATTAGGGAAGCCCAAGTGAAGCATCTTCCTAGGAAGTGCATTTGGTTATTGTGGCCTTCACGCGTGGTAGCGGTTGTTAAAATATCAAATTTTTTCATAATTACTACCTCCTATTAAGCAAAGACTGGTACGAATAGGAAAGCGACGGCGAGCGCACCCAAAATACTAATTGGAAGGGTGTAGGACTCAATCCATTTTTGCTTGCCCACAAAAAGGATAACGCCACAGATGCCCGTTAGTACTACGCTTGCAGCAAGGGTTATTAGTGTGATTTCGCCGTAAGTAACAATACCGCTAGCATCGGTTATGGGGTTGCCGATACCAAAGAAACCACCTACTATCAAACTACTCATAATACCTGCGAGCATACCACCAAGAAGCGCGCCGGTTATAGCATTCATTTTGCGTTCGTTCTTTTGTTGTAGTTCAAGAAGTTTGGTTTGATATTTTTTATAAAATATAGCGTTAAATAGGGGGCCGGAAACGATGCTTATGGTCATAACGACAACAGCAGTAGCTATGGTTACGTTGTCTGCTCCGACAACTGTGCCACCTGCTGCATCAAGTGCCAAGATTTCATATTGAAGAGCGCCTATAACGGTAAGGCGAATCCACGGAATTGCAAGTCCTACGAATTGCATCATTATACCAACGCCAATTATGATTGGAATGGAGGGTACGATAGAGAAAATAGCGCTATTTTTAATTGCTTCAACAACAACCTTTTTTTCCATGCCAATGGCTTTTGCCCTCTTTAATGCTTTAAAGAGGAAGGCAAGGCTCATTAGAATGATAGTTGCCGCAATAATGGCGCCAAGGACGTAAATTATTGCAAAACTTTCAACCATTGTAATATCTCCTTCGGATAATATGAATACATAATATAACAAAAGAGTAATTTAGTCAAGATGAGTAAATAAAAATAAATATCAAAAAACACTTGATAAAGGTGGTTTCTTATGCTATAATTCAAAAGCATTTCTAGATTGGAGTGCGTTTTAGGTATGTAATTAAGGAGATATGACGTATGTT
>JAZSKG010000016.1:0-1683 GCA_045534735.1 Candidatus Stercoripulliclostridium sp. | reverse complement strand
CTAAATGTAGATAATCAAAGGAAATAGTGGGATATAAAATTTCAAGATATCTACTCGTATGCAACGTGTCGCTACGTTCCCACCTCAGACTGCCGTTAAGCACTAATACTTTGTTAATTTTGTTCATAATTTTCCTCATATCATATTGGTCTTCCTATTATATCATAAAAGTTGCATCTTGAAACACTTTATTTTATGTGTTATGCTAAATATAGAAAAACATAAGGAGATATATTATGACGAACAAAGTTAAGAGTGGACTTGGTGCCAAAACTTGGGTGGTAATTTGGGTTGCCGGTCTTGCAGGTCAACTTGCTTGGAATATTGAAAACCAATGGTTTAATACCTTCGTTTATGGAAGAATTGGTGCAGTACCGTGGATTATTACCGCTATGGTTGCAGTTAGCGCAATCGTAACAACCTTCTCAACATTCCTTTCCGGCACTTGGAGTGATAGAATGGGAAGAAGAAAGCCCTTTATCGTTTGGGGATATATCTTTTGGGGTATATTTACCATAGTGTTTGGTCTCGTTGACCTATTTGCAACGGGCTCTCTTGCAGGAAACGTCGTGGCGCTTGGCGTTATGGTTATCGTGGCGGATGCATTGATGTCTTTCTTCGGCTCACTCGGTAACGATGCAGGCTTTAATCCACACCTTACCGATATAACAACCCCTGAAAATAGAGGTCCACTGGGTGCAGTTATTGCAGTACAACCCGTTATTGCAACCATCGTTGGTACTCTTATCGGTGGTATCATAATTGAAGCCGTCGGCTACTTTGCATTCTTCCTAATTATGGGGGCATTCGTAATTTTGGTCGGCTTATATTGTATGTGGGCTGTAAAAGATAGTCCTATGCTTACACCTAACGTAGATGAAAAAGGTTTTTGGCATCAATTTTCACAAGCATTTAACTTCAAACTCCTATGGAAGAATAAACTGCTACTCATAGTATTTAGCATCTTTGCAATGTTCTTCATAAGTTTCAACATCTACTTCCCCTATATGACCATCTATTTCATTCATTCCTTAGGATACGATACCGGTATTGCAGGGGTATGGCTTGGCATAGGTCTCGTTATAGCAATTCCCTTTACCCTTTTAGCAGGTAAGTTTATTAACAAGCAAAAGTTCGTTCCCGTACTTATCGTTGCTCTACTTATGAACGTAGTAGGTCTTGGCATAATTGCTATAACCGGTGCGCTAAGTGGTACGGGTGCCGCTATGACGGCAGTGGTAATTCTTGGAACAATCTTCGTTGGTGGTGGATATATGTGCATCTATCAAGCACTAATGATTTGGTGTAAAAACCTATATCCTGAAAGTCAACGCGGACAACTTGAAGGCGTAAGACTTGTTTTCTACGTGCTCGTTCCTATGATTTCCGGTCCCGTTATCGCAGAGCCTATCGTTGAAAACCTTGGAATATACATTGAACAAATGGAACAAAACGGGGCTATTCAACCGGGATACACTCCATCGTGGCACCTGTTTATAATTGCAGCAGCCGTTGCACTTTTAACGCTAATTCCCATAATTGGGGCCTGGTACTATCAAAAGAAGCACCCCGAAACGCTATATATAACTTCTAACGCAACCGAAGAAGTCGCGGAAGGTTAAGATTAAAACGTGTAGCATAAGCAAAAAAATTAAACAAAAGCGCACTGCCTTTTAAAATACG
>JAZSKG010000303.1:0-2173 GCA_045534735.1 Candidatus Stercoripulliclostridium sp. | reverse complement strand
TACCGGTAACCAATGAAAAGGATATTAACACTGTTCTTACCGCTGGTTACGATGCATATCTAAATGCTAATATCACCCTAGAGGAAGGCTCCATAGAGATTACCTCTGGTGACGTAGAATTAAATCTTAATGGATATAATATTACTGCAACCGGACTAAAAGGACCTTCTCAAACCGGTCTAATGGTATGTGAAGTATTCTACGTACAAAGTGGAGCAACTCTTACCATAGTAGGAGAAGGTACACTTACTGCAGATCCTGGCGAAATAAATGTGGATCATTACGCAGGCGTTATTTCCGCTTGTGATGGTTCAATTGTAAACCTAAAAGGTGGAAGATATATCTCTAGTGGATGTACCGTGGTATATGCAACCCGTGGTGGCATAGTAAATATTAGTGCTGGATATTTTGAAGCACTTGATCCTTCCTATACTCTTGACGTGGACGAGAGAGTAAACGAAAAAGGTATAATTAACGTAACGGGTGGTACCTACGTTAAATTCAATCCTGCAAACCACACCAATGATGGTTCAGATTATACTAATAAAGTAGCAGACGGCTACCACAGCATATTGGATGGTCCCGATAATTACGTAGTAAGTGATCACGTTCTTAACGCAGTAGAAACCATTGCTCCTACTTGTATAGCACAAGGTTACACCGTATATGCTTGCGATTGTGGACATACCGAAAATAAAGATTTCGTTACTGATGAAAATGCACACACCTGGAACGAAGGAGAAGTTATCACCGAGGCTACTTGTACTGCAGAAGGTAAGAAACTTCTTACTTGTCAAAATGATACAACTCACACCAAAGAAGAAACCATAGCAAAACTTTCCCATGAATTTGAAAACGGCGTTTGCAAAAACTGCCCTGCAAGCAAGGTAGAAAAGGGAGTTGTGTTTGAATTAGGAACAAATGATACCAGTAAGGCTGGCAAGGAAAATAGCAACGAAACAACCACTTCTATTAAGGCAGGCACCATTGATGGTTACACTTTAACTCTAACCAACCTTTCCAAAGTTTACGACAACTGCTACGATGCTAACGGAAACTATTCCATCAAGATTGGTTCAAGCAAGGCCGTAGGTTCATTTACCTTTACAGTACCCGAAGACGTAACTTCCGTTATAATTTACGCAGGTCAAAGAGCCGGCAATGGAACCTCCATTGACGTAAATGGAAGTGCATATACCTTAACTAAAAATGCTTCCGATGGCGCATACGATGAAATCGTTATAGATACCACTAACGTTAAGACTATTACCGTAACTTCTGGTAAGTCCGGAGATAAACGTTGCTTTATTGGCGACATTGAGTTTGTAGTAGAAGGTGTTTGTGAACACGCTGGTACAGAAGGCGTTGTAACCGATCCTACTTGTGAAGATGCAGGTTATACCACTTATACCTGTGCATCTTGCTCTCATAGTTGGACCGTTGCCGGTGACGAAGCAATCGGTCACGCATGGAACGACGGCGAAGTAACCACCGATCCTACTTGTACCGAAAAGGGTGAAAAGACCTACACTTGCTTACATAACGCAGAACATACTAAGACCGAAGAAGTTGACGCAAATGGCCACACCGAAGTAGTAGACGAGGCAGTTGCTCCTACTTGTGAAGACACCGGTCTAACTGAAGGTAAACATTGTTCCGTATGTGGTGAAGTTCTTGTAGCACAAGAAGAAATACCTGCAACCGGACACGCGTGGAACGAAGGCGTAGTAACCACTGAGCCTAATTGTACCGAGAAAGGTGAAAAGACCTTTACTTGTATAAACGATAACACCCACACCAAGACAGAAGAAGTTGACGCAAACGGTCACAATGACGAAGACGAAAACGGAAGATGTGATGATTGTGGCAATTCCATGTGTGCAGAGCACGATTGGAATGAAGGCGAAGTAACCACCGAACCCAAGTGTGAAGAAGATGGCGTAAAGACCTATACTTGTACTGCTTGTGGCGAAACCAAGACGGGGCCCGTTTCTGCAACCGGCCATACCGAAGTAACCGACGAAGCAGTTGCTCCTACTTGTAAAGACACCGGTCTAACCGAAGGCTCACATTGTTCCGTATGTGGTGAAGTTCTTGTAGCACAAGAAGTTGTAGAAGCAAACGGCCACACCGAAGTAGTAGACGAGGCAGTTGCTCCTGCTTGTGAAGAGAC
>JAZSKG010000251.1:0-4678 GCA_045534735.1 Candidatus Stercoripulliclostridium sp. | reverse complement strand
CTACCAGCATAAGTGTTAATATCCGGTATAGGACTCTTCCAAGTATCGGGCATAAAGATATTGTCGGTAAGTAAGAATCTTTCTAACTTATAATTATCAATAACTGCTTTTTCTGCAGAGGCAGTAGCGATATCTGCTGCTTCAACGTTGGTTTTACCTTCTCCTACACTTGTAGTGTAACTGGTTGAATAAGTCTCTTCATAAACTGCCTTTAGTTCGTCAAAAACAACAGAGTTGTGGTAGGTTACAGCAGAGTTAAAACCACCAAAAACCACCATAAATACAACTAGAGTTACAATAGTAGGAAGACAGGCTTTAAAAGCACTGTATTTATACTTTTGATAAACCTCACGTTGCTTCATAGCAAGCATATTTCTATCACTTGCATACAACTTGTTAATTTTGTCTAATTCAGGCTTCATAACTTCCATTTTTCTAGCGTTAGAACGGGCAATAATTTTTTGCCATACGTCTAGAGGGGAAGTTGCAATCTTCAAAAATAGAGTAAAGAGAATTACGGTTACTGCAAAAGAACCGATAACTTCTCCTTCAATACCCCAAGACAAAACCCATTTATAAAGTACGTTATAAACGAATTTTCCCATGAAGTTCAAATCTGTCGCTAGGATCATAATGTCCATTTGGCTGCTCCTTTAAGGTTTTCTCTAACAGGGTCAAAACCGCCCCTGCAGAAAGGATTACAACGGAGTATTCTGCGCGCTCCCATAAAACAACCACGCACTACTCCATACTTCTGAATCGCATCTAGCGTGTACATAGAACACGTAGGTGTGTAGATACAATCTTTTCCAATAAAAGGGGAAAGGATTTTTTTGTATCCAATAATTAGAAGTCTACAAATCTTTTTAAACATCTACGTGACCTATTTTACGCAAAAGGTTATTTAAAACTGAACCTATTTCTTCAAAAGTTGCATCTTTTATGGGTTCTCTGGCAACCACAACGTAATTGTAAGTACCTTTTAGTTTTGGCATAAAAGTAGCAAATTGTTCGTAAATCCTTCTTTTTACTAAGTTTCTAACAACACTCTTGCCTATCTTTTTACTAATGCTAACACCAACTTTATTACTGTGAGCAGGTACGAAATTGAGTACCATTAAAGGGGACCCAATAGAGTTCCCTTTCTTGTAAACGTAATTGAAACTAGCGTTTCGCTTAAGCCTATAGGCACTTTGCATAAGTACTATGCGGAGAGTTTTGCTCTACCCTTTCTTCTTCTACGAGAGAGAACTCTGCGACCATTCTTAGTGCTCATTCTTTGACGGAAACCATGTACTTTACTTCTTTGACGTTTTTTGGGTTGATAAGTTCTTTTCATTGCTATTTTCTCCTATTTCGGTTAATTTTATAATTATGCGCGTATTTATATTATTAAAAGCGCTATTGCATTATAGCCTATAACCACTTCGGTGTCAAGCAAAAAACGGAGATAGCAAGTTAAAATAAAGAAGTTATGAGGGCTATAAACTCCTCTCGGAAATAAAAGCAACTACCCCATATGCGATTTTTTCTGCCAATTTTTCCCTATATTTTGGGTCCAATAACAACCTTTCGTCATCGTGATTAGAAAGAAAACCACACTCCACTATACACGAGGGATAGTTGGAACAATTTAAGATATAATAATCACCTTTAAGTGCAGAAAATTCCCTTCCAACGTTTTCTAGATTTATCTCATTTAGACTTTTTTGAACGGCATTTGCAAGAGTCCTACCACCCTCGTTAAGATTATTAAAGAAAACTTGTGAACCACGACGAGAAGCATCGGGAAATTTGTTTTGATGAATACTTACTACGGCATTGGGCTTTTGAGAGTTTATAATTTCCTTTCTAATTTCAAAGTCTTCTTTTTTACTGCCTTCTCCATCCAAAACCCTCTTTCCCTCGCGAGTCATAACTACGATTATATCATATTTCTCAAGCGCGTTTTTTAGGAAGTAGGCTACCGATAGATTGACTTCGGCTTCCGAAACTCCACTTTCCACTCCAAACACGCCACCATCAGTTCCACCATGACCGGCATCTATCACAACCGTATATTCCTTTTTTGGAATAAAGCAATACACTATCCCTACACCAACAAAAATTACACTTACAAGCATTATCACAACCAATGCTGTCCACAATTTACCCTTATCAACAACTAAAAACATTCTTCACTCCTAAAGCACCTTGTTTTTTCTAAAAATAGGATCCCTTAATTACATATTGCGACAAAAAATGACTTATTTCTCCACACTTTATCCACAATTTAATGTAGTTTTCCACAGAGTTATCCACATTTATGATATTACTAATGATTTTGACTTATTTGTTGATTAAAGTACTTTTTGCAATGATTTTGCATTAAAAAAAAGGCTCTCGCCCTCGTTTAGAAATAAGTTTTGTTTTAAATAAAACACTACTCTATCATTGTTTTATTATCTCTTAAAATACTTACGTATTCTCCCTCTGCAACTATAATATGGTCAATTAAGGTTATTCCTACGTTCTCAAGAAAAGTCTTAAGATTATCAGTTACTCTAAGATCATCACTAGAAGGCTTAAGTGAACCATTTGGATGATTATGACTTAACACTACACATTTAGCATTAAAATTCAAAGCGCCTCTTAAAACCAGGTTAAAATCAATAACGCTACCACTACTATCGCCGTCTGAAACAATCTTCTGACCAAGCACGTTTCCAAGAGAATTGGAAAATATGGCTATTACTCTTTCATTTCTACAACCATCAAGTAATCTAATACAATAATTACCAACCTGACTAGGGCTATTAACCTGAATATTCTTATTCATAACACTATCCAATTTAGCACGTTCTATCAATTCTTTATAAATAGGAAAAGTAAGCGCTGCCATTTTGGGCATTCCTGGAATTCTAAGAAGATCTTCTTCTCTGGCACTAAATAAATTATCTACACCACCGAATTCGTTAAGTAACGTCTTGGCAAGAGGAGAAGTATCCTTTCTTGGTAAAAAAGGATAAAGTAGGAATTCAACGACCTCGTGAGGAGGTAGTCCCTCAATACCACGAGAACGTATTTTATTTCTCATTCTTTCTCTTCTGCCTTCAGC
Source organism: Candidatus Stercoripulliclostridium sp. (assembly GCA_045534735.1). Classification (GTDB taxonomy): domain Bacteria; phylum Bacillota; class Clostridia; order Christensenellales; family DTU072; genus Stercoripulliclostridium_A. The sequence continues at coordinate 1,581 of JAZSKG010000251.1, read as the reverse complement.
CATATCTACTCCATAAAAATATTCTACTTAAAAGATAACATATTTTTCGGAAATAGTGTATAATATTAGCAAAGAAAAATTTTTTCATAAGGAATTTAAATATGAAGGTATCACTTAACGACGCAATAAAAAGTCTACAAGACCTCATTAAAATCAATTCGGTACAAGCCCCAGCCACACCAGGCGCACCATTTGGTGAAGGTAACGTCAAAGCACTTAAATACAGCCTAGACCTACTCAAAGAGTTCGGTTTTACAACCGTAAACGGCGATAATTATTATGGATACGGAGATATCGGAAATAACGATTTACCTCTATTTGGTATCCTCGCTCACTTAGACGTGGTACCCATTTCACCTACTTGGGAACATGACCCATTCGGCGCAGAGATTGAAGATGGATATCTTTACGGCAGAGGTACTTTAGATGATAAAGGACCATTCATAGCAGCATTATATGCCTGTGCTCAACTACTCAATGAAGGTTTAAAACCTAAAAAACGCATTCGCTTCATTCTAGGATGTAATGAAGAAAGTGGTTGGAAATGTATGGATGAATATACAAAAAGGGAAGAAATGCCACAAGAAGGATTTAGCCCGGATGCTGATTTTCCTGTCATAAATTGCGAGAAAGGGGTCGTATATCACAAAGTTTCGTTACCCAAACCCGACTTTATCTTAAATCTTCAAAGCGGAGAAAGAGCAAATGTAGTACCAGATAAAGCAACTGCTATTGTTAAAAATTTAAACGGTCTAAAAGAAAGAGCAATAGAACTGGGCGCAAACGTCACTGAAGAAAATAACACCTTAACTATTACAACCAAAGGAATAAGTGCCCATGGTTCAACTCCACAAAAAGGTGACAATGCACTAACCAAACTTTTCAAGATACTATCCATTTACGACGAAGTGACTAACGGAGTTTACAGTGCCTTTAAATCAAATAATGGCGAAGGCATGGGCTTAAATATTTGTGATGAGATAAGTGGTGCATTAACTCTTAATTTTGGAGTAGCAAATACGATAAACAATACACTTGAAGTAACTGTAGATATCAGATATCCGCTTTCAATCAAAATGGACGAAATTACAAATATATTTAAAAATTACTTTATGAGATATAATGGTATAATTGAAAGAGGAGCATACCACTTACCATTATACGTTGCTAAAGATGATCCATTAATAATTGCTCTATTAGGCGCATATAATGACGTTACCGGTACAATGGGAGAAGCAATTACAATAGGTGGTGGTACTTACGCTAGAGTATTACCCAAGGGCGTAGCGTTCGGCCCTGTTTTCCCGGGAGGAGAATCAAGAGTACATGGTGACGACGAGCGTATTCACCTAAAAGACTTCGCAAAAACAATAGAAATTTACAAAGAAGCAATTAAACGACTTTGCTTTTAGTTGATTTTAAGGTTTTTTGAATTTTTTTCTTACTCCACGTGGAACACTTTCAAAACCTTTTCCCTCTCCTTGTTGATTTTAGCACCCCAAAAGGGTGCTTATTTTTAACGTTTTTCGTGAGTTTTTAAGCAAAAATATATAGTTTTAGGTCGTTTTTCTACCACTTAAA
>JAZSKG010000182.1:0-1655 GCA_045534735.1 Candidatus Stercoripulliclostridium sp. | reverse complement strand
TATGTTGGTGCCCATGTTAATGGCAACGGCACAAGCAAAGGTAATAAGCATTATTACGATTTCAAAATAGGTTTTTGAGGTAAAGAAAAGTATTGCAAGAATGAGTATCACTATTACGATACCAATTTTTATAATGCTATCTTCGGTTTCTGCCTTTGTAAAATATGAGTAGGCAGACATGCCTGTTAAATATCCTTCTCTACCGGTTTCGTCTAGGTAGTCTATAATATCTTCAATCGTTTGGAAGGCGCCTTTAGTGCTATCATAGTCCTTGAGGTTTACGGTATATAGCGCTTTACTATTACGATAGTTCATCTCCTCAACGTACGTTACGTTTGCAACTCCGGAGATATTCTTTAATTCATCAAGCAAATCGCTTGCCTCTTCTTTGGTTACGTTGACTACGCAGACGTATGTCATTCCCTTATCGTCAAACTCTTTTTTAAGAACGTCAAGCGCATCGTCGGTGTAGCTCTTATCGGGCATTTGTCCCGTTAGATCATACTCAATATCTATAAAAGGTATCATACACGCACATCCAATAGTGAGTACAATAAACACTATTAGACAAACCCATTTACCTTTTACAATGGTGGAAGAAAATTTGTCCAAAAGCCCATTTGCGCTTTTTAAAAATTTGTTCATCGTCTACCTTCCCACAAATAGTTGATTCTATAATATAATTCCTATGTTAATAATATGTTAAAAAAACGTTAAACGCAAGAGTTTTTTATAACAAGTTATAAAAGTACGTATTGACTACTTTGGTTTTCGGGTATATAATAAACTTTAGGAAAATTTAAAGGAGAAGTTTATGAGCAACTATGACGTAATCGTAGTAGGAGCAGGTAACGGTGGCTTAATGGCTGCTGCAAATACTGCTAAAGGCGGACTCAAGACGCTACTACTAGAAAAACACAATTTACCCGGTGGTTGCGCTACCAGTTTTAGAAGAGGTAGGTTTGAGTTTGAACCTTCTCTACATGAACTTTGTGGCGTTGGAACCAAGGAAGAGCCTTCTGAAATCTACGGATTGTTTGATGAACTTGGCGCAAAAGTTGATTGGCAATATGAAGATACTATGTATCGTACTATTGTTAAAGGCGAAAACGGATATGACGTAACCGTTAAAGCAAAGCGCGAACCTTTCTATGATAGTATGGAAGAAGCAGTGCCAGGTTGTAGAGAAAAGGTTAAAGCATTCATTGAGTTAAACGACAAAGTTGATGCCGCTCTTGAATACGTAGATAAGAAAAAAGGCAATCCTAATCCCTTGGTTATGGTGCTTAAGCATTCCGACTTCATGCGCGTTTGTGCTCACTCAACCGAGGAAATTTTAGATGCTTTGGAAATGCCCGATAAGGCAAAGAAAATTCTTACGACCTATTGGGGATACCTAGGTGTCCCAACCGACGAACTTAACTGTATGCACTTTTTAAGTATGCTTACCAGTTACATGGACAATTGTGCCGCAATGCCCAAGAAACGTTCCCACGAACTCTCACTTTCTCTTTGTGACGTCATTTATAAGAACGGAGGAGAAATTAGATACAATAGCGAAGTTACCGAATTCTTGTACAACGAAGACGGCTCCATCGCCGGTGTTGTAGCAAATGGAGAAAAACTTTACGCAAAAGAGGTCATCTCCAATGTTA
>JAZSKG010000018.1:0-1543 GCA_045534735.1 Candidatus Stercoripulliclostridium sp. | reverse complement strand
CGTATTTTTTTAACCTTAAATAATAATACAAGGAAGAAGCGGCTAATAATTCTTTGTCTTCACCATTTTGTAATGAAAAAATCTTTTTTACGGCAACTAAAATCTTGCCGGCATCTACGTCATGTTCGGTAAAAAGTGCATTTGCATAAACAAGATTAAAAACGTTTGCTTCTGACAGTTCATCAACGTTTACCTTATAACCTTTTAGTTTCGTGCAAACAATTCCAGTTTCCATTGGAATAAAGAATATTTTTTCGGATTTATGAGTTGTTGAAAGATAAAGGTATATCAACAATATCTTGTTAGAGATTCCCAAATATGGATTTTCTATTCCCCATACAAGCACTTCTTTATACTCTTCAAGAGCCATAACTTCCTTAACGGTTAATAGTTTTCTCAGGCTTTTAACATCTAAGAACGTAATTGCTGATTTAAAAATGTCAAAATCAAAACGACTATCCCCTTTTGAAAGGCTTTTCAAATATTCCAATACAAAATATCTAGTGTACTCAAAAGCAATGGTTTCTTCTGATAAACTATACCAAGAGTTTGGCAAAATTTGACCTATTTTAGACTGCTTTCTTAGACAATTATAGTATGAAACACTAGGACAATTGGGGAATATCTCATTCGTCCTTTTTAGCACTCTATCAACCTCGTCAAGCATTTCTAAAGCACCATAGTGTGCAATAATGGTTAGCAAAACGGTTAGATCACATGGGTATAATTTTTCCATTATACAAACAAGGTCCTCCGAACCTCTACCATATCCTATCATTTGCGCTAATTCATAAAGTGCTATAATTGAATCGGGTTCGCCCTTTTCCATTATTTCATTTTTGCAAATAGCAAATTCCTTTTCAAACTCATCATTTATTCTTTTGCCATTAAGAAAATATAAACTATACAAAAGGCTTCTTGCAACAACGGGATTGCCCTTAATGGTTGCATTATATTTACGTGCAGTTTTTACTACCATATCATAGTCTTCTGCTCCGAAATATACAATTATTTTAAGTTCTAAAACTTTAGAAGCATATTCCGACTCTTCTATTGAATCTAGCAAAATCATTGACTTTGAATAATCACCTTTTAGTGCTAAGTTTTTTGCATCTTGGAGTTTACGTAAAATTTTATTCCTTTTAAGGTCAATCAATTTGGGTTCGTCAAATTTAGCAACTACCTTTTGATATTCTTTTAAAATTACGTTTAATTTTTTGTTTTGAACAGATTTTCTAGATAGATTAAAAAAACACCCGGAAGAAATAGAAAGGCTATCCGGATCCATTTCCATTCCTAAACTCTCTTGATGACTATGTAAAGCACCTAATGCAACCTCTATGGAAGGAATATATTTTGCCATCTCTATATACGTTGCAGTGCTTTCATCGTATTGTTTTAGTTTATAATATAATTCTGCAAGTTCCACAAAATAGTCACTATTTTTCTCTTTTCTAATACCACCTTTAAGTAATCTTAAAGCAAAAAGAAAGTCTTGCTCTTCCATCTTTTTAAGAGCAAGACTATAATTTTCTTTTGGGTC
>JAZSKG010000289.1:0-1781 GCA_045534735.1 Candidatus Stercoripulliclostridium sp. | reverse complement strand
AAGAAAAGGCTGTCGCCATGCTCGAGGCCAGAACCCTTGACACCCTGCTGCATCCTCAGTTCGATGCAAAGGTACTCAAGGCTTCCACCCCCATCGGCAAGGGTCTCGGCGCATCTCCCGGCGCAGCATGTGGTCAAATCGTATTTACCGCAGAAGATGCAAAAGCATGGGCAGCAGAAGGCAAGAAGGTAGTTCTCGTTCGTCTTGAAACCTCTGCTGAAGACATTGAAGGCATGAAGGCAGCTCAAGGTATCCTCACCGTTCGTGGTGGTATGACCTCTCACGCAGCAGTTGTTGCACGTGGTATGGGGACTTGCTGTGTATCTGGTTGCACTGCAATCACAATGGACGAAGAAAACAAGAAGTTTGAACTCAATGGCAAGACCTACTTTGAAGGCGATGAAATTTCTATTGACGGTTCAACTGGTAACATTTACGATGGCATCATCCCCACTGTAGATGCAACTATTGAAGGCGAATTTGATAGAATTATGACTTGGGCAGACAAGTATAGAAAGCTTGGTGTACGTACCAATGCTGACACCCCCAGAGATGCTGCTAAGGCAGTTGAACTTGGTGCAGAAGGTATCGGTCTATGCCGTACCGAGCATATGTTCTTTGAAGAAGGCAGAATTGACCCCTTCAGAGAAATGATTTGCTCATCTACTGTTGAAGAACGTGAAGCCGCTCTTGAAAAGATCCTTCCCTTACAACAATCCGACTTTGAAAAACTCTATGAAGCACTTCAAGGAATGCCTGTTACCATCCGTTTCCTAGATCCTCCGCTACATGAGTTCGTTCCCACCGAAACTGCTGATATTGAAAAACTTGCTAATGCACAAGGTAAGACCGTTGCTGACATCAAGGCTATCATTTCTGCTCTTCACGAATCCAACCCCATGATGGGACACCGTGGTTGCCGTCTTTCCGTAACCTATCCTGAAATCGCTAAGATGCAAACCAAGGCAGTTATCCGTGCTGCTATCAACGTAAGCAAGAAGCATGCTGACTGGAACCTTGTTCCCGAAATCATGATCCCCTTAGTAGGCGAGGTTAAGGAACTAGAATACGTTAAGAAGATCGTTGTTGCAACTGCTGATGAAGAAATCGCAAACGCAGGCGTAGAACTCAAGTACCAAGTAGGTACCATGATTGAAATTCCTCGTGCATGTATCACTGCTGATGAAATCGCTAAGAAGGCTGACTTCTTCTGCTTCGGTACTAACGACCTTACCCAAATGACCTTCGGCTTCAGCCGTGACGACGCAGGTAAGTTCCTAGATTCTTACTATATGAGCAAGATTTATGAAAACGATCCCTTTGCTAAACTTGACAGAAACGGTGTTGGTAAACTTATGAACATTGCTGTTGAACTTGGCAAGAAGAACAATGATCACCTACATTGTGGTATCTGTGGTGAACATGGTGGCGATCCCGCATCCATAGAATTCTGCCACATCATCGGACTTGACTACGTATCATGCTCTCCCTATAGAGTACCAATCGCACGTCTATCCGCTGCTCAAGCCGCAATAAACAATAAATAATTAAATCTAACTCAATAAGGGCACCCAATAGGGTGCTCTTTTTTAACAAATAATTAATAAATAGTAAAGTAATTTAAAATAGACCTTGAAATATATAATTCTATATGGTAAAATATATATATTATTCTTATGGAGGAGATATATCTTATGTCTACTAAAGTAATATCACAAGGTAATGCGATTAAGAAGAAACTCAGAAAATGGGAAATTGCTCTTATCGTTATCGCTTTGATC
>JAZSKG010000291.1:0-1642 GCA_045534735.1 Candidatus Stercoripulliclostridium sp. | reverse complement strand
ATATCTTATGTCTACTAAAGTAATATCACAAGGTAATGCGATTAAGAAGAAACTCAGAAAATGGGAAATTGCTCTTATCGTTATCGCTTTGATCATCGCTCTTATTGGTGGTGGTTTATTGTACGTATTCTGGGACGTAATTTTCAGTAAGGCAACCAACTCTGACCTTGGTGCATTCCCGGAGAAATTTGGTATATTTGCAGATTCTAAAAATTATGATCTATACAAAGATTATAGTGAGCATCTAGCACAATTTGAAGATGAAATCAAAGCCGGTATGGCATCTGATGCTACCGATGAAGAAAAGGTTTTGGCAGCATATATTATTTATAGAGTAGCTTGCTTATCTAATTCAACCGCCCCTGAAACCGCAAAGTATTCAACCGGTGGTGGTAGTGCAACAGGTATTCTTACCATGGATGGTTCTCAAATAGAAGTAGGTGGTAGCATGAATATGACTTCTACCTATTACAACATTTTGTATCCCACCCAAACTCCTTCTAAGGTTAGCGACGTTTACGATGGTACCTATGGTCTATACAAGGCTCAAGAAGAGTATACTCAAGTTCCCAAGGGCGCAATTTCTGCTAGCCAAGATGGTCTTGCAGACATCGGTGAAGTATTAATTAATGGTCTTCTTCCCTTTGCAAGAAGAGGAATAAGCACTCCCGATACCGTTATAACTTGGAACGGCGATTCTAAGAGCAGTGTTATTACTCCCGAAGGCGTAACCGGTAAGTTCCCGGAAAAGAAAAAGAGTTTTACTATTAAGACTACAGAAGAAATTGAAGCCGAAGCAAAATATAATCGTCCTTATGATGAAACTTGGGGCGATGAGTATGGTCTAACTTCTCACGATCTTTCCATTCACATCATCAATCCTCAAACCATTATTCCTTCAACCGTTAAAATTGAAGAACTATATGGTAACGACATAAACGGCGAAATGATTAAGTACTACGTAGTTGACTTTGAGGTTGATACCGAAACCAACCGTGGCACCGAAGAAAGTGCAACTTACTATGCAGAACAATTATATCTTGCAAATGCACCTCTAGATTTCTTGGATAAACTAGGTGGATATAAACTATATTACAGTGAACTTAAGATTAAGATGACCGTATTTGAAAATGGTTATATCCGTACTTGGCAAACCGATGAAACTTGGGTTATGTCTGCAAACATTGATATCGTAAAAGCAACTTGTACCCTAACCTCTAGAAACTTTAGTGAAGAAGCATATTGCTATGATCACGATACCATCATGCAAGGTTTCGTAAATCGTTGGATTGGCGATAGTGAATACATTAATATGCCCATGGAAGAACTTCCCTTCTACGATATGCTAAAGGGTTACGAAAAGCAAGAATATGGTACTTATCGTTAAAAAGTAAGGAGCACAAAAATGTTAAAACATACGTTTGTTGTTGAAGGTTTGCATTGTGAAAAATGCGAGCAAAAAGTAAACGATAACATTAAGAATTCCTTATCAGTTAAAAGTGTAACTTCTTCTTTCGTTAATGGAGAAACCATCGTAGTATGTAAAGAATCCGTTGACGTAACCGAAATTAAAAAGATAATAGTTGGGTTAGGTCATAAGATACTTGACATAAAAACGGAAGAGATTAAGGAAGAAAAGAAG